>JBBUAX010000066.1:0-7365 GCA_038058515.1 Patescibacteria group bacterium | reverse complement strand
AAAATCGTTCGTAAATTAGCCTACCTCCGCCGCCGCCAAGTCGGTCTTTAAGATACCTTGCTAGTTCTATAGAGTCTTCTTTGGCAAATATAGGGAATTTTTCAGTGAAAAGAGCGAATTTGTCTGAGAAGAGGAGTGTATCCCCCTTTATTTTTGAGTAATTGTGCGCATATGTAGAACCACTCAATTCAGGCGCATTTCTTTCGTTCAAAATCTGGATAAAATCCTTCAAGTGAAAATAGTATCCTTGTACCTGCAGGGAGGGGTGTGCCTGTTCCCTGAGGAAATCACCGTAATCAACAATAACATTGCCTTCCGAGAGAGTGTCGCTCACTTTGTCATTTGACCATTGTTTTAATTCTAGTATCACAATACTTTCTTTATCCTCTCCACCCCTTCCGAAAAGCAGAACGTCAATCCTTTGTGAAGAGTACGGCAATTCGTATTCAAGTAGTATGTGGTTATCTTTAAGGCCAGCATAACGAAAAGAGTTGTTTAGAATCGGGAGAGAGTGTCCCCACGATCTATATTCGCGCATGCCAGGTTTTCTATGATAGTGTGCTTGGTATTTTTCCGCAGCACGATCCGCAACACAGTTTTGCATTACGTCTTCATTAAAACTCTCTATTGTGCCTTCATATAAAATCATGGCGGGATTTACATTAGTTCCTGTTCTTTGAGACTAAAAAATCGATCTTTAGTGACAATAATGTGATCAAGAAGCTCAATACCGAAAATTTTTGCTGCTTCCCCAAGGCGCCTAGTAAGGGCAATGTCTTCCGGTGAAGCCTCTGGATTATCTGACGGATGGTTGTGCGCAATTATAATTTGTGCGGCGGAAGATTGTATAGCCTCTTTAAAAACTTCTCTAGGGTGGACAATGCTTGCATTAAGTGTGCCAACCGAGATGTCACTAATTTTTACCAGGCTATTTCGTATATTCAAAGACAACATAACAAAATGTTCTTTCTTCTCTCGACCAATATATTTTTGTAAAAACTCGGCTACTACCCTTGACGAACCAAGCGTAATCTTTTCTGGTATTTGTTCTTTAGCGTAGCGCTCAGATACCGCCTGAAAAAGCTTAAGGCCAAAAATATTATTTGGCCCGATACCTTTTATTTGTTGAAGTTCTTCTGCAGATGCATCTAATGAATTTTTTAAATTGCCGAACTTAGCTATAACCTCTTTCGCTATGGCCTTACAGTCTTTACGTGGTGTTCCTAGGGTTAAAAGTAGTTCAATTATTTCGTAATCGAGAAATCCATCTAGTCCTCCTTGCAAAAACCTCTGCCGTAGTCTCTGGCGGTGACCATAGGCTACCTCTTTCATAGTTCTGTATATTTCGCGTGACTGTTCTTCGCCTTCTCAACCGGATACTTCTTTTCGTTTTTGTCGATCTTTTTATCCAAGGCACCGACCACATCAATTTCCAAATCATGGCTAAGAAGTAGAACCCAGTAGAGAACATCAGCAAGCTCTTCGCCAATATCATCCTTGTGCGATTTAACGTACTCTTCTATCTCGTCTTTGCTTTTCCACTGGAAATGCTCTAAAACCTCAGCTGCTTCTAAACAAAGCGATATGGCCACGTCCTTTGGATTATGGAATTGTTTCCACTTCCGCGCCTCGCGGAATTCGATAATTCTTTTTGTAAGTCGTTCTATATCGGACATAGACGCCATTATTCTACATCTACTACATTCTACTTTCTACCTACTACTTTCTAACTCTTCCCCTCTACTTTTTCTCCACCACTATCGTGCATTTGGTGAGAAGGGCGGCTAGGGCACCAACCGCGGCGAGGACCGGGGCGATGACCGTGCCGACCACGGCGACGGTCAGCGGTATCTCCATCAAGGTCTCGTCCTTCTCATTTTTGATGGTAATCCGCCGGGCGTTGCCAGCCTTGATGATTTCCTTGATCTTCTGAACCACCTCTTCCCCGGAGACCCGAAACTCTTCTTTGTTGGTATTATTATCCATAGCCCCCTTATTCTATGCCTTTACCCAATTGCGGGCAAAAAGCAGTCCGGCCCGGGTCGTGTTAACGACTCCGGGCCGGCAGACTATCACCGCCCTGGTAGCGACTTGTCGGTGCGAGCGACAACCGGATTCGCGTCATACGAGACGCGGATCCGCATCTCCGGCAGATCCGACCGAAGATCGTCGACGGTCACGATGCCGGCCATGGCCGAGCGCGGGATGGAGTGGAGATAGTAATACCCGCTGTAGAAGAAAATCTCAGGGTCGGCTCCCTCCCTTCGGATGGGCGTGACAACAAGCCAGTACTCCGGCTCGCTGGTCTTGGGATTGAACATCTCCCGCGCCATCAGGACCTCGTACTCGCCATCGCGCAATTGCGGCGGCGAACCGAGAGGCGGCGGCAACATCACGCCGAGGATCAGACCAACGAACCAGGCCACCGTTGCCAGAGCGTATCCCGTCATCTTTTTCATCGGTCACCCCCTGTGCAAGAAACCGACGATACTATGTCATAAACCAACTGTTTATGCAATATACATTGTCTCTAGCCCACCACCCTTCGACCAACTCAGGGTATGAACAAAAAGCAATTTATAAGTTAATCATATACGTCCGGAAGAATTTCTCGGTTGCTTTTACGGTCTCCGCGCGAAGCTTAGGGTTGCTCTCCGCCACCCACTTGGCAAAGTTGTAAAGCTCGCGGCTGTCCACTTTGAGCCACTTTTTACTTTTATATAAAAAATAAAAGAGTGTGGTCATAGCAATACGCTTATTGCCGTTTTGAAAAGGATGGTTCTTTATCATCAAATAAAATAAAACGGCGGCTTTTTCTATAAACCCCTTGTAGGGCGTTTTGCCGCCAAATCTTTGAAACGGCACCGCCAGACAGCTTTCCAGTTTGTCAGGGAAGCGCGAACCGAAGTCAGGGATGGGTTCGTCCCACTCCATAAATTTTTTAGCCAAAGTAAAAGCTACATATTCTACCTCCGCAACCGATAATTGTTTCGCCTTCATTCTTGACCAAGCAACCTCAATGTTTCGCCGTATTCCCGCACGGTGCGTTGCACCGCCTCGTCGATCATTCTCTTCCGGCTTGCGCCCAGGGTCTTACCCAAAATATCCCCTAATTCCTTTTTCTCAATAACAAAATTGCGGCCGATTTTCCTGGCCTTAATCTGCCCCGCCTTTATCTTCTTAAAAACCGCGACGCGGCTTATGCCCAGCATCTTCGCCACCTCGATTGTAGAAAAATGTTCTTTATCCATTGTTTTCAATACTAATCTATGCTAACCAACACGTCAATGGTTAACACAGCCCTTATCCTACGTCCTTTCCCGACTTACCGTAAAAAGCAGTTCGGCCCCGGACGCACATTTGCGTGTGGCCGGGGCCGTTCTCTTCCGGTCTAGCCGATTTTCGCCCGGACTTTATCCGGGACCGGCGTTGGCTTGCCCTCGCCGTTCTTGAGCACCACCACCAGCTGCATATTGGCCAAGATTTCGTCTCCCCTCTTGACCAACTGAATGTAGGTGATGCTCGTTCTGCCCACGGTGACGGTAGTGACAAGATTAACCTCGTCACCGGCGTGCAACTCGCCGTGGTAGGCAACGTGCATGTCTGCGACCACGCTCCGCAGGCCGAAGCGTTCTTCAATGGCCCGGAAACCGATGTCGCGACTATCCATGAACGCGTCCTGACCCTGCTCGAAGAGGCGCGGGTAGGCCTTGTAGTTCATGTGACCGTACCCGTCAATGACGGACTCATCAATTGTGACCAGCATGTGACCCTCCCTCGTCTGGTTAGGTTATAACCCCAACCAATCCTTTTTGACAAGGCCTATCAACACCTCCCGCGCGCTATACCTTAGTATAGCGGGGATAAAAAGCGGTTAAAGCGCGGAGTAAAGTGTTTCAATACTGCCTACGCCTTGGCCGATATAAAACTTGGCCATCTCCTGGCGCAGGCCCAAAATCATTGCTAGATTGTCGCGCCATTGGGGGTCGGCCAGTGACAAGTCCACCAGTTCCAGGCCGCGCGCAAGCGCCCCGCGGAAATTATCCTCGTCTTTACCCTGCCACACCCGCGCTCGTTCCAGTTCCGAGCCGATGAATAAGAGCTGTTGGCTTTTAGTGAAACCCTGCCAGCGTTCCGGAGTCATAGTTATAAAAATTTGCGTAAAATTTCTTCTACTTTGGCCTTAACCTCCGGCAGCTGTATTTCCATAGACCTGTTGCCGGCGTGCGGACGAATATTTAGAAGCGACACATAATCAATTTTACTTTCCTGTGGATAAACATTCGCGCCCCAGATATTTTTGGACTCCGAGCCGTCTTTAATCAGCTCCTCTGCGCAATCTATGTGCAGTTCGCAACCGGCCGCCACTGCTCCCCGCTCAATATCCACCGCCACTTTCACAAAATCGCCTAACCGTGCCAATCCTTCTTTGTCCTTCAAAAGCATAAAACAATTCTACTCCTTCCCCTACTCCGGGGCAAAGGCAGCCAACCGCCCCTCAACTGCGCTCAGGATATAAACAAAAAGCAGTCCCTACCTTAACTTCCTTGACCTTGACTTTGAAAAATTAGTGTGTTATAATTTACAAACTTAGTTCGCACCCCACAACTGAATAGCCGCGGCTTCGCGGCATAGACCGAGGAGGATGAAGTGTCCACACGAAGAATCGTCGGTGTCACGATCGCGGCTGTGACCGCGATCCTCAACTGGTACGCGTTCTACTGGATCGCCGTGAAATTCGGCAGCCATGCGCCGGCGTTCATGGCCACCTCCACGCTCATCGCCATCGTGGCCCACGAACTGTGCCACCTTGCAGTGATGGAGCGCTACGGGGTGATGACCCACCTCGTGTTCCTGGTCATCCTCGGCGGGGCAGTCCCCGACCCGAACTGCAACCAACAGCTGGACAGCCTCAAGTGGGGCCAGCTGGCCAACATCTCCATGGCCGGGGTCGCCGGGAATCTCGTCGTCGGCCTCGCGGCGATCGTTCTGTATCAGCTCGGCGGCCTCACCGCTGCGGAGATGGGGAGCGTCGTCAACCTGAACGGCATCCTCATCTTCTCCAATCTCATCCCTTTCGGCATCTTCGACGGGGGCAGGTTCGCGAAGGTCTTCTTCAACAGCGTGCCGGAGGCGGAGGATCATGCCTACGTTCTTTGGATCGGCATGATCCTCGTCCCGCTCGCGTTCATCCTGCTTTTCATCTACAAGCAGGATGTCGTGACCATGCTCGGACTCCTGCTCTGGGGCCTGAGCTTCCGGGCAAAGAACGACGACCCTCGCGGCAGCAGGAGCCCCCTGGCGATGACCCGCATGCAGCAGGTCTACTGGGCCGCTGCCTACACAGCGACGGTGTGCTGCGGGATGCTCATGGTCGCGACGACCAAGTCGTGGCCGATGTAAGACCCAAGTTGCCGCCGGTTTCCGAAAGGAGACCGGCGGCTAATCGTTTTTATACAAAAATCAACAGGGGCAAAAAGTAAACGAGCCCGCGCTGTCGGGATGACAGGGGGCTCGCTGATGAGGGATGTCCGTTCGCGTACGGACTAGGCGGCCTGGGCCAAAACGCTCCAGCGGAACGCTTCCCAGCCGCCGCGGCGCCGCTCGCGGTGGTACTCCACCGCCATCTCCAGCGCCTTCAAAAGCGCGCTGTTGAACATGAGAAGCGTGGACACGCTCACCATGTCCTTGAGCTGCGGGCCGCGATCGGCGTAGCAGCGCTTGCAGGCACCGCGGTAGACGGTGAAGATCTCGCAGAAGAGGAAGTCCATGACCGAGTGATACCGGCTCATGTCCTTCCGCGAGGCGACGTACTGCAGAGCTTCTTGATAGTCCCTGCCGCCGGAGATGAGCAGTGCTTCCACTTCCGGGAAGCACGACTCGGTGGCCCCGCCGCGGAGCTCCAGAGCCAGCCGGGCTTCCAGCCGCGTCTGGACAGAGGGCTCCAAGCACAATTTGATAGTTGTCACGTCTCACCTCCCACTATCTTACAATATAACATATTCATGGTTATAAGTAAATACTCTCCATAAATACCGCTCAAACTCGTATGGTCCGGAGTAAAACGCGATACGGCCCGGACGCGTGTATCTTGTCCGGGCCGTCTTTCGGGATTCACCTGCGCCCTCGTTGGCGCACCAGGAGCACAGGCATGCCCAGTCCTGGGAGGTCAATGAGCTTGCGCATTACTGCTTTCATGGCTCGCGCGCGCCTTTTGCGCGAGGCCTTGCGATGAGCTTTGGCTAGCTCGTCGGCGATACCCAAACCCAGATATCGCCGCAGCTCATACTCCCGCAGCGGAGACAAGGGTTCCCCTTGGCCGTTCACCATGCGGCGGAAAACGCGCTTGGCCTGCCGCGGAGTTCCCAGATAGATGGAGCACCCCATTTCTCCAAATCCCATCTCCATTCTCCTTCGCAGCCGCGGAGAACCGTTCCGGGCCGCTTAACTCCTCCCAACGAAGTCCTAACTAAAATTTATCGCGTGCGCGAAGCGCAGTCAATGGGTTTTATGCACCGACGGCTTAAACATGCGGCAAAGCAAAAATGAGGCGCTTAAAAATTCTTTTTATGGTGTTTCTTGTTCGCTCTGGCTTCAAGCATAAGCCGCTTTATTTCCAGCCGTTTCTTGGTTTTATGAGAATGCGATTTTTTGTGCTTGCCGACTCCTGTATTTCTTTTGGCCATATAGGTATTTTATTAACCCCGACGCTTGCAGTCGGGGCCCCGACTTCTTACGTCAGGGTTAGTTAATTGCACTCTAAGTATAACAGAAAATACTGGTGAAAGGAAATGCTCTTATTGGCCTGTACTGAGCTTGCCGAAGTGCTTGTACTGAACTTATTGAAGTGCTCCGGCGGCAGGGCAATAGTTGAAATAATCCGAAAACCTGGTAAGTTTAATGTGAATTCCGGCGCATAGACACAGCAACCAAAGTGTTTACAGTATACGTATTGCGTAGTCTAAAGACCAATAAGCGCTACGTGGGCTATACTCATAAATCTGTAGTTAGTAGGTTGCGAGAACATAATTCTGGCGCTAATCGGTGGACAAGAGCCAATAAACCGTTTACTATAATTGCCGAAGAAAAGTTTGTGTCAAAAATGGACGCGATTAGACGAGAGAACTTTTTAAAATCAGGACAAGGCCGAAAATTCCTAGATAATAACTTTGGCTCCAGAGCTCCGGCGTAGCTCAATGGTAGAGCGTCCGACTGTTAATCGGAGGGTTGCAGGTTCGAATCCTGCCGCCGGAGCTCTGGAGAACAATATTTGTGTAGCTTCAGCCATAGGCTGATCCGCCTCTGGCGGACAATGGTAGAGCGTCCGACTGTTAATCGGAGGGTTGCAGGTTCGAATCCTGCCGC
>JBBUAX010000065.1:0-1462 GCA_038058515.1 Patescibacteria group bacterium | reverse complement strand
TGAATTTTCAAAATGTCTGAACTGGTCGGGGTGCCGGGAATTGAACCCGGGCTACATGCACCCCATGCATGCGTACTACCACTATACGACACCCCGGTATAAAAAAAGGTGGGCGGGCAAGTGCATGCGTACTACCGGTATACTACGGCCCGCCTTCGCTAAAGCTACGGCGGGCAAGGCCCGCTTAAGCTTGGACAAGGTACTTGATTACTTCGCTTTCTTACTCAAGGTGCGCAGGCAGCCGGTGCAGATTAAAGCTCGCTTGCCCCTGACTTTAGCGTACTGTAGGTTGGGATATTTCCGGCTCCAATTGACCGGATTGTATTTACCGCGCAGCTTCTTGCGGGTGCCGCCCATACGCGACCCCTTGCCGCAGATAGAACATTTACGCATGCCAATTTTATTAGAATCTTCAAGTCGTTCGACGCGGAAGATTCTATCATAAAATTGAGCATCCCGCCAGCCCCGCACCGAGCCGGGCACTTCGTTTTCTACTGCATTACAGATGGGATAAATTTATTTGTATAAACTAATAATTCGTCGAAGCAAGCTGTTTTATTGGGAAAACGCACAGATGCAGCAGTGCCCGACCTGCCTGCCAAAGCTAACTAGCGGCGGGCAGGTCTGGTGACGGGGCCAGCGGCGGGGTTATTTGTAGATTCGGATGTATTCGCCCGCCTCGACTCGCCGGATCTTCGGCGAGGCTGGGTAGTTTCGCATCGGTTACTCGAACTTAATCTTAAGCTTCTTGGAACGCTTGCGGTTCAGTTTCGGCAGGCGGACGGTTAGAACGCCGTTCTTGAAAATAACATTGGCGTTATCCGGGTCGATTTCCTGCGGTAGGATTACCGAGCGCGCAAATCGCCCCCAGTAGCATTCCTGATAGAAATAATCCTCGTCTTTAACTTCCTGGTCGCGGTGGCGCGAGCCGCGGATGGTGATCGAATCGGTAGAAACATCGATGTCCAGGTCCTCGGGTTTGACTCCGGCAATGGCGGATTGGATGACGATCTCCGTCGGCGTTTGGTAGATGTCCACGGTTAACTGCCCTTCCGGTTCGCCCATAAGGTCGTCGGCTGGCTTGGCTTCGATTTCCTCGTCTTGGGGCTCGGCTTTAATTTCCGCTTTTTTGGCGGTAGCGGTTTTCTTGGCAGTGCCGTTATCGGCCTTGGCCAGGGTGCCTTCCATATCCGGGCTTTTTACGCCGCGGGCCAGCTGTTCAAAAAATTTTTCCTCGTCAATATTCATATTCACTAATTAGTCCCGAATTTTATCTCCAATAATCTCGAATAGCGAAATCCATTAGAGACAATTAGAGTTAGCATTCGTGATTGATTTGAGATTATACCGCCCTTTGCCTTAACTTCTCAAAATCATTTAGGACAAAGAGACCAACCACGACCAAAAATACCATAGAGTAGGTTATGTCTCCAAAAGCAATTATAAAGTAGTTGAAAACGGC
>JBBUAX010000064.1:0-11586 GCA_038058515.1 Patescibacteria group bacterium | reverse complement strand
GTCCTAAAGTCAAGCCGATTATGGGGCCGAGATTAATTTTAAGGATGGGTTTCACACCCCAGTTTAAAAGCTTGAGACCCAGAGCGATTATGGCGAGATTTCTGACGTCCGCCGTAAGCTCAAATCCGGGAATGATGCGAGCGGCGAGGAGCAGGGCCGCGCCGTTTAGAACCACGGCGATGATTAATTTAGCCAGCCAGCGCATAAGAGTAGTATAGCATTGATTAGTAAGTGGTAAGTAGTAGGTAGTAAGTAGCGAGTAAGAAGAGAGCGTTATATTAAGTGCGACAACAAGCTCTTGCCGGTCATCTCCGGGGCCGGCGGCAATTCCATAAGTTCCAAAATGGTCGGAGCAACGTCGGACAAAATACCCAATGTTTCATTGCGCATGTTTTGCCAGTTCGGGAATTTTTTGCCTTTGAATTCCGGGGCGATGAGATGAAACGGTACCGGATTGGAGTCGTGCTGGCTTTCGAGTTCACCGGTGATCGGGCTTATAACCTGCTCAATGTTGCCGTGGTCGGAGGTGATTATAAGAGTTGTGCCGGCCTCCTCCACGGCTTGGACCACGCGGCTGACCTCCCGGTCCATTACGCGCACCGCTTCCAAACACGCGTTGTAATTGCCGGTGTGGCCGATGGTGTCCGGATTGGAATAGTTCACCAGAATGAAATCGAAGCCGGGGTTATGGACGGCTTCCAGCAGGCGGTCGGTTACGGCCGAGGCCATAAGCTCCGGCTTTTCGTCCGGATGAGTGATGTTTAGGGACGGGACCAGGACCCGATACTCTTTTTTGGCCGGCGGCTCGCGGTAGCCGTTGAAGAAATAAGTAACATGCGCGTATTTATAGGTCTCCGCCAGGCGCAGCTGGGTTTTGTCGGCCTCGCTTAAAATCTGTCCAAGTGGCTGCTCCACCGCGTCCGCCGGGAAAGCGAAAAGAACGGCCGAATCTTCTTTGTATTTGGTGAGGGTTACGAAGTGGAGATTCTTGAAGTCCGGACGCGGGAATTTATCAAAACTCTTGGCGGCAAAGGCCGTGAGCAGCTCGCGCATGCTGTCCTCGCGGAAATTAAAGAATATGACCGCGTCCCCGTCCTTAATCGGTTCGGCTCCAAGCCGCAGGGGCGGCAGAAACTCCTCGGATTGGTTTTTGGCGTAAAAGCTGTCCAGAGTTGCCTTGAGGTCAGAGGCCGCCGCGCCTCCGGAACCGACCATGCAATCGTAAGCTCTTTGGACCAGAGACCAGTTTTGATTGCGGTCCATGGCGTAGTAGCGGCCGGTAAGGGAAGCCAGTTTATCCGCCGGGATTTTTTTGAGTATTTCCAAAAGCGACCCCGGGGGGCTGTCCAGACCGTCGGCAAAAAGATGAAGTTTGACGTTGGAAACACCCTCGCCCTCGGCCATCTTTATAAGCGCCTGGAGATGACCCAGGGAAGCATGGGTATTGGCCTGGCTTAGGAGGCCGACCAGGTTTATGCCGGAGTTGTTCTTCTTGGCATGGGCAAAAGCGGATTTTAACGCCGCGTTTTCAAAAAAGGTTCGGTCCTGTATGGCCATGGTTATTTTGGGATAGTACTGATAAATGACCTTACCCGCGCCCAAAGTAAGATGGCCCACCTCGCTGTTCCCGGTTTCGCCCCAGGGCAGACCTACGGAAATCCCGGAGGCCTGCAAACTGGTTACCGGGTAATTCTCTGTGAGGTATTCGAAAATCGCCGGTTTTGCCACATAAATGACATTGGCGTCGTTTTGGGGCCCGACACCCCAGCCATCCAGGATGATTAGCACGACATTTTTAGCCATTGCCCTAATTGTACGGGATTGAAACCGGTAATAAAACCCGCTAGTGGGGGGTTGATCCCGTTAGAAGTAGCCCGTCCCCAAAGGCCCCTCCGGGGCGCGCAGTCCCGTTAGAAAGTTCGCAATGTCTAGGATTAGACCAACCGCTCGCCAGAACCAGCTTAACCCGGGCCTTTCTAACGGGACGGGCGCGACTTCTAACGGGATTGACTTTGATCGCGGCCAGCCATATAATTAGAACAATTAAAACGTCATTAATATTCGTTTCCTAAAAAACTCATAAAGCCGGAGAAGCCCGATGAAGAATTTAGGAATAAAACACAATGGACAATACTTCGCTCGCGCTTTTAGCGGTGAGCTTGGTTGTGGGCGCGGCCGTCGGATACTTTGTTCGGCGACTTCGAGTTCTACAAGGCAGTGATTCTGTAGAAGAGACGAATCGCAGGAAGATTGCGGAAGCCGAGTCCAAGGCCAAAGAAATAGTTTTAGAGGCCAAAGAAAAAGCCGCGGCTTTTTTGGCGGATGCGCAGAAAGAAGAAAAGCGGCGGGAGGATAAAATTACCGCGCTGGAAACGCGGCTTCTGGAGCGCGAAGAAACGCTGGACAAAAAACTTACCCATCTAAGTCAAGAGGAAGCGTCGCTTAAGGGCCAAGAGGAAAAACTTAAGACCAGGGAGGCGGAGATAAGCGAAATAAAAGACAGGGCGGAGATAGAACTCACGCGGGTGAGCGGTTTGTCGCGGGAATCGGCCAAGGAAGAACTTTTACGTAACATCCGGGAGAAAAATTCCCAGGAACTGGCGCAAATTCTCCAAAAGATCGATAAGGAACGGCACGATGAGATTGAGAAAAAGGGCATGGAGATAATTACCGGCGCCCTGCAGCGTTATGCCCGCTCCCACGTTTCCGAGGTGACTACCAGCATTTTCCCGTTAGGCGATGAAGAGATAAAAGGCAAAATTATCGGACGGGAGGGCCGCAACATCCGGGCCCTGGAGCGGGCCACCGGAGTGGAGCTGGTAATCGACGAGACCCCGGACTCGGTGGTCATATCTTCTTTTGACCCCTATCGTCGGGAACTGGCGCGGATAGCCCTGCAAAAACTTATCAAAGACGGGCGCATCCAGCCGGCGAAAATAGAAGAGAAAGTGGAGGAAGCCAAACAGGAACTTCAGAAGCGCGTTCAGGAAATAGGCGAGGCCGCAGCGATGGAGGTGGGTGTCTATGACCTGCCCAAAGAGATACTCCAGCTTCTGGGGCGGCTGCACTTCCGTACCAGCTATGGGCAGAACGTGCTCACCCACTCCATCGAGATGGCCTTCGTGGCCGCGATGATGGCCGCGGAACTAGGATTGAACGTAGAGGTGGCCAGGAAGGGCGCCCTGCTTCATGACATCGGCAAAGCCATCGACCATGAAGTAGAGGGAACACACGTGGAGCTGGGCCGGAAAATTTTGAAAAAATACGGCATCAGCGAACCGATAATCCAGGCCATGCAGTCGCACCACGAGGATTATCCGTATGCCAGCCCGGAGGCGTACGTGGTCACTGCCGCCGACGTTTTGTCCGCGGCCCGGCCGGGAGCCAGGCGCGATTCGGTGGAAAATTACATCAAGCGTTTAGCTGATTTGGAACGCATTGCCATGGAATTCCCCGGAGTTAAGCAGGCCTATGCCATTTCTGCGGGACGGGAACTACGCATCTTCGTCGTTCCGGAAAAAATTGACGACTTTAGGGCGCTAGAACTGGCGCGGGAGATAGCCAATCGCATCCAGTCCGAACTTAAATACCCCGGCGAGATCAAAGTCAACGTCATTCGTGAGATTCGGGCAGTGGAATACGCCAGATAGCTACGAAATACGAATGTTTTACGAATGTACGAAAAGTATAAAATCAGTCCGCAATAATCTTGACTAGAGCCAAAATAATGGGCGCTAGAAAACATAGATTACATACTCATTCGCAGGACGCGGCGTTGTCCGCGGATTTTTTGCGCCGCTTGGCCAAAGTTTTTATTTATCTTTCGGCTTTTGCGGTGTGGGTGGTCATGCCCTCCACTTTTTTCCCGTATATCGGCGGCAAGTATTACTTTTTTCGCTTTACGGTAGAGTTGGCGGCGATATGTTTGCTCACCTACTGGGCCTTTGAGCCGGCGGCGGCGGAGTATCTGCGGGAACGTTTCCGCTGGCTTAAGCGCCAGCCGCTTTTCTGGGCGGTAAGCGCTTTTGCCGCGGCGTTCGTTTTGGCCGCAATTTTTGCCTACAACCCCGGTGCCGCATTTTGGTCCAACTACGAGCGCGGTGAGGGCGGCTTTCAGATGATCCATTACTATGTGTTTTTCGTCCTTTTACTGGTGCTCTTAGATTCGGCAAGCGATTGGCGGGTGTTTTTTGCCCTTTTGGTGGTCGCGGGTCTGGGCATGGTGGGCTACGGTTTATTGGCTAACGTCTTTACCGGTGATGCGACGAGCGGCTTCCGCAATCCGTTCGACTTCGTTGGACCATATATGAACACCAACACCGGCGTGCCCGCCCCGCCTGGTTTTTGGGAAAGGATATTTGCCCATCGTTTTCAAGGGTCACTGGGCAACCCCGCCTATGTCGCGCCCTATCTTCTATTCTCCATATTTTATGCGGTGTGGCTCTGGCTCACGGCCAGGAAGGATTGGCTGAAGCATATTTTGTTCGGCGCGGCTACGGCCCTCTTCCTTTTCTTTTTCATAATGAGTCAGACCCGTGGCGCGTTTTTGGGACTTATCGCCGCCACCTTCATTTTCTTTTTGGGGCTTTTGATCTCGGCCAGCGTAAAGGCGCGCAAGGTCGGCGCCATCGGACTTATGGCCATACTCATCGCGGGCGGGGCAACGTTTTATTTCCGAGACGCCCAACTGGTTAAAAATATTCCCGGTAGCCGCGTGCTTAACCTGGATTTTGGCGAAAGCACCGCGCAGACCCGCTTCTGGACCTGGGGCTCGGCCTGGCAGGGATTCAAAGAGCGCCCCGTCTTTGGCTGGGGCCCGGAGAATTTCAGCCCGGTGTTTGATAAGTATTTTGACACCCGCCACTTTGTTCCGGGTACGCCGACCGAGACCTGGTTCGACCGCGCCCACAGTATAATCTTTGACTACCTGGTTGAGACCGGACTGGTCGGCTTTTTAAGCTACGTGTCCATTTTCGTCTTGGTCGGCTGGGCTGTTTTCAAAAATGCGATTGACCGGCGCCGGCCCGGGCCGATTCCTTTTAAAACGGCGGTCCTGGTGTTCCTCTTCGCGGCAGTTCTGGTTGGTTATCTGGTGCAGGGCTTGATCCTCTTCGATGTTCTGCCGATATATATCAATCTTTTCGCGCTTGTAGCTTTCGGCGCATTCCTTTTCGGGAGTAGCGAGGGGCACAATGAACTTGGTATACATCATGAGCCATAATACTTTCCGTAAAATCGTTGCGGTTGTGGGTTCGGCGGCAATAATAAGCATTGCCATCTACGGCAATTATCTGCCGCTTAAGAAATCCAAGACGTACCTGGTGGCGGTGCGCGCGGCCGATGAACTGGCCGCCGAAGCCCTGCAAGCCAAAGACATCAAAAAAGTGGAAGAAGCGCTGAATATGGCCGCCCTGCCGCTTTTGATACCCTCACCCATCGGTCAGGACGAGCTGGTCCGGAACGTCGTCGGCGACCATTTTCTGGGGTTTATTTCTGCCGGCCTGCCGCCCGAGCCATTGATAAAATTTACGGAAAGGTTTTATACTCCAATTATTGAGCGCGGCCGGAGCTTGAACTTTTCCCAGGACCTATATGTTCTGGGCCTGCTAATGGAAACGGTCTTCGTCAAGACCGGGAATCCGGAGTATCTTGAAGCGGCGGAGGCCTATTTTGAAAAAGGTCATGAAGTCGGCCCGCGCCGTCCCCAATTTCTCTACAGACTTTTTGAAGTCAATGTCAATCAACGGGACTACGCCCAAGCTAAAAAATTCGGCGAAGAAATTTTGAGTTATTGGCCAGATAAGTCTGTAGAGTCCGCGCTCCGGGCCATAACCAAGAACCAACAACCGACAAGCAATGACTAACGACCAACAACCAACAACCATAAAAAAGGCCTTGATCTTCGGCGTGACCGGACAAGACGGGAGCTATCTCGCGGAGTTGTTGCTCAAAAAGGGCTACGAAGTCCATGGGGTTATGCGCCGCGCCTCCACCTTTAACACCGGGCGGGTTGAGCACATTTATCAGGACCCGCACGCGGAAAATTACATGTTCCGCTTGCACTATGGTGACCTGTCCGACGCCAGCACCATCCACAAGCTGATATATAAAATTCAGCCGGACGAGATTTATAATCTTGGCGCTCAATCCCACGTCCGGGTGTCGTTTGATATCCCGGAATACACCGCGAACATCACCGGTTTGGGTGTGCTCCGGATTTTGGAAGCGATTAAGGACTACGAGGAACACACCGGCAAAAAAGTTAAATTTTACCAGGCTAGTTCTTCGGAAATGTATGGAGGTGCGCCGGCGCCCCAAAGCGAATCCACGCCCTTTGAGCCGCGCAGTCCCTATGGCGCCGCCAAGGTTTTTGCTTTCAATGTCACCAAAAACTACCGCGAGGGTTACGGTATTTTTGCGGTGAACGGAATACTTTTTAATCACGAGTCGAGCCGCCGCGGCGAGACGTTCGTCACCCGGAAAATAACCCGTGGCATCGCGCGTATCAAAGCTGGACTGGACAAAAAAATATTTCTGGGGAATCTGGATGCGCGCCGCGATTGGGGTTACTCTCCGGAATATGTAGAAGCAATGTGGCTTATGCTGCAGCAGCCCCAACCGGATGATTTTGTGATCGGCACCGGCGAGAGCCACAGCGTCCGGGAGTTTGTGGAAAAGGCCTTTGCTCACGCCGGCATGCCCAACTGGCAGGACTATGTCGGCACCGACCCGCGCTACTTTAGGCCGACGGAAGTGGAAAATCTGGTGGCTGACCCGCGTAAGGCCAAAGAAAAATTGGGCTGGCAAGCCAAGACCAAATTCGGTGAATTGGTGAAGATCATGGTGAACGCGGACCTGCGCAACTATGGAATTAAAGGGTAAAAAAATACTTTTGACCGGCGGGCGCGGTTTTTTGGGCAGGGAGGTTCATGAAAAACTTCTGTCTCGGGGTGCGCGCGCGGAAGACGTTTTTATACCGACCGCCGAGGAATATGATTTGCGCAAACGCGAGAACTGCGAGCAGGTGGTTGTGGGTAAAGACCTGATAATTCATCTGGCAGCCAAAGTGGGCGGCATCGGCTTTAATCAGGAGCATCCCGGCGAGCTTTTTTACGACAATCTGGTAATGGGCGTGGAGTTAATGGAAGCGGCGCGTAAGGCGAGGGTGGAGAAATTCTTGGCGGTGGCGACCATCTGCAGCTATCCCAAGTTCACTCCGGTTCCGTTTAAAGAGGACGATTTGTGGAATGGCTATCCGGAGGAGACCAACGCCTCCTATGGTCTGGCCAAAAAAATGCTTTTGGTTCAAGCCCAAGCCTATCGGCAACAGTACGGTTTTAACGGCGCGGTACTCTTTCCGACTAACTTGTACGGACCGGGTGATAACTTTGACCCCAAAAGTTCCCACGTCATCCCCGCGCTTATAAAAAAAGTTGCGGATACCAAGAGAAATGGAAAAAGTTTTATAGAGGCCTGGGGTACGGGCAAACCAACCCGGGAGTTTTTGTATGTGGAGGATGCGGCAGAAGGGATAGTTTTAGCCGCGGAAAAATACGATAAATCCGAGCCGGTCAATTTGGGTTCCGGCCAAGAGATTTCCATAAAAGTCCTGGCCGAGCTTATTGCCAAGCTGATGGATTTTCACGGTGAGATTCGCTGGGATACTTCCAAGCCGGACGGCCAGCCGCGGCGGCTCCTAGACGTAAGCCGGGCGGAGCGGGAGTTTGATTTTAAGGCAAAAACGAAACTTGCAGACGGGCTTCGTCAAACAGTCGACTGGTACCTGGCGGATCCAAAATAATCGGATTTAACTTAGTTCTGGGTTAATCAGTTCAATGGTTACGATTAACATTCGTGGCGGCGCCGGCAATCAAATGTTCCAGTATGCTTTTGCCAAAGCGCTGGCCCGGGCGAAAAACACCGATTTTCGATTAGACCTAACCCAACTTCTTGACCGGACGCCGCGTTCAATAACCTTCAGAAATTACGAGCTGGGTGCTTTTCGTATTGCGCCATGTTTCACTCTCCTTTCCAGGTTGGCGATGAAACTGTCGGCACCTTTGATTTATCTGGGGGTAAGCTATGCACTTACTCGAGCCAAAGACATTGCCGGTATTCAAAAACGCGTGGTAGAAAGAAAGATAGGTTTTCATCCGGAGATATTTTCCATAAAAGGCGACGTTTATTTAGACGGCTGGTGGCAGAGCGAAAAATATTTCAAATCCATCGAGAGAGAGGTTCGCGAGGACTTCTCTTTCCGTGCGCCGCTTACGAGCGAGCTCAAAGTGATAGGGGAGAGGATGGGTCAGGATGACTCGGTGTGCCTGCATGTGCGGCGCGGGGATTATGTCACTAACCCGAATGCCAGCCGGGAAATCGGTTTTGTCGGCAAAAATTATTATGAACGGGCGTTGGAATTTATTGTCAAGCGCGTTCCGAGCCCCCGTTTTTTTGTTTTCTCCGACGATATTCCTTGGTGCCGAGAAAATCTTCGCACCGGATTCCTAACCGAGTTCATCGGCGCGGATTACGCCGGCGGCAGATGGTACGAACACCTGGAACTCATGACTCTGTGCAAGCATTTTGTTATCGCCAACAGCAGTTTTTCCTGGTGGGCGGCCTGGCTGGGCTCCCGCCCCGGGAAAATAGTGATTGCGCCAAAGAGGTGGTTCAACGACCCCGATTTGTCTTCTAAAGACGTGGTTCCGGAGAGTTGGATACGGGTGTAAATTTAAACCCATGGATACCTCCAGCTTGGCGCATAGGACCATAAAGAATTCCTGGTATAACCTCCTGGCTTTCATCTGGCCAGTCGTCTTGTCTTTGGTAGCCACACCGATAATCGTTCATGGCTTGGGGGTGCATGACTACGGCGTATACGTGCTGGCGTTGGTTATAGTGTCGTTTCTGTCTCTTTTAGAGATGGGCTGGGGCTACGGCTTTATCAAGTCGCTGGCTGACTTATCAGCCAGAAACGACCATGCGAGAATAAACGTTCTTGTTAGTTCGTTTTTCTGGCTAACGACTTTCTTGGGTACGGTCGGGCTCATAATTGCCTATCTTTTTGCCGATACCCTTGTCGCTCTTTTTAAACTAGGTGTGGCGGGGTCATCTCCGGCCGTGGGTGCAATATATTTTGCCGGCTGGATATTCCTGTCAGCCATGGTCAGTGCGGTTTTTTCCTTGATACCAACTGCCCTACAGCGCTTTGACGTACCCGCTAAGTGGGGGATTTTTAGCGCAACCCTCATGAACGCACTGATGGTGGCCGCAGTTTGGCAGGGATTTTCGGTGGTAGCTTTGCTCGCAGTGTACTTACTTATATCAGCTGCTTCTTTCGTTTTCTATTTTTTTTATTCTAAACACCTCCTGCCCCTTCTTAAAGTAGAATGCCGCTTTGACTACCAGGCTGTTAAACCGGCAGCGAAGTTCGGCTTCTTCGTTTTTTTAAACAACATCGCCAGCACCGCGCTCATTCAAATTGACCGTTTTTTTATAAGCGCCTTTTTAGGACCGGCTTTCATTACTTTTTATACCCTGCCTGGCAACGTTGCCCAAAAAATACATGGTTTTGTGTCCAGCATCTCCAACGTGTTTTTCCCGCTGTCCTCGGATTTAGTGGCTCGTGGCGACCTGGATAGATTGCAGAGAATTTACCGGAAGGTGGTCAGAATCACAACCATTCTGTCTTTTGCTTCGGCAATCACGCTGTGGCTGTTCGGATACAAAATACTGTTTTACTGGCTTGGACAAGAGATAGCCAACAACAGCATTTCGGTTCTCTATTATTTGGTTCCGACGTATTTTCTCCTGAGCATCTTTGTTCCGTTGACTAACTTCCTGCTTGGTCTGGGCAAGCCGAAAATCCTGGCATTTTCCTCTATTTTTATGGCCGCACTGAACGTTATACTGGTTTTGATTCTTGTGCCGCGATACTCGATTGAGGGAGCGGCGCTGGCGTATCTTCTAAGCGTTACACCGGTTATCTTTCTGCTTTTCTTTCTGGAGAGAAAGGAACTCATGTTTCAGGGGTCATTAAATTTTTACCTTAAGATTTTTGTTAAACTGATGGCCACCGGCGCAGTTTTCTACCTCGTTGTTGGGTATACCATATTCAACTTGGCGGTGGGTTTAATTTCTTTGATTACCGTTCTACCGTTTGCATTCGCGTCGTTCTTGGTATTGTATAAGCTGATGGGATTTGTTGAGAAAGAAGACTGGGACTTAATTGTCGGTATCTGGCTAAATTTCAAAAATAAATTTTCTAATGTCTCTTAAAGGAAAAAGAATATTAGTGACTGGCGGCGCCGGATTCATCGGTTCTCACTTAGTTGACGCCTTGCTGAGCGAAGATGCGGTTGTGTCGGTAATTGACGACTTGAGCACGGGCCGGCGGGAAAACTTGAATAAACAAGCGGTTTTTTATGAAATAGATATAAATAGTTCGCAGGTTAGCGAGGTTTTAAACAAAGAAAAACCGGAAATTATTTATTCCCTGGCTTTCAACACTAACGTGCCCAAAGCGGTAAAGGACCCTCTTTTTGATATGAGAAGCTTGAGCGGGAACTTAAACGTGATGGTTGCAGCCAAGGATGCCGGAGTCAGGAAAATTATTTTGGCATCGTCCGGCTTCGTTTACGGGAATACCGCCGTGTTTCCTACCCCCGAAACCGAACCCGTAATTCCGGACAATCCCTACATCATTACTAAATTCGGAAGCGAGAATTATTTGTACTTTTTCAAGAAAGCCTACGGCTTGGATTTCGTGGTCTTTCGGTACGCAACAGTTTACGGTCCGCGCCAGGCAATGGGAGCGATGGCGGACTATATCCGTTCCATTGCTGCTGGTTCGCAGGCGGTAATCTATGGCCATGGCACCAAGACCAGAGATTATGTTTTCGTTTCGGACATAATTCGGGCTAATTTAATGGCAGCGGAGTTTAACTGCCCACCTGGTATCTCTCCAATTTTCAACTTAGGCACCTCCGAGGAAACTGCCTTGAATGACCTATATTCCAGGCTCGCAACTTTACTGGACAGGCCAGAGAGTAAACCGTTTTATCAGGCGGATCGCCCCGGCGAGCTGATGCGCTTCAACTTATCTTACGAGAAAGCTAAAAGATGCTTGGGTTGGGAGCCGACGGTGGATTTGGATAAAGGCCTACAGGAGATAGTTAAGTACTTTCGACTAAAAACTCCGACTTAGCTTAATGCGGAAAATTTCGGTAAGTTGCATTGTGCCCTACTTCCGTGGCGAGCGTTATCTCCCGGGATTTTTGAACAACGTTTTGAAACAATCCATGTTGAGCCAGATGGAGATAGTCTTGGCTCACAATGAACCCACCTCCACCGAACTCGAAACTGTTGAGAAGTTTAAGCGTGCACACCCCGGAGTTATTAATCACCTGATAGTAAAGACGGTGGAAGCAATCAGTGTTTCTATGAACCGTTGTATTAAAAACGCAAACGGCAGGTATGTAGCGATTTGGAATGTAGACGACCTAAGAACACCTAATTCACTTGAGTTGCAAGCCGCGTTTTTAGACAAGAATAGTGGGCCAGTGCTTGTCTATGGTGATTATCTTA
>JBBUAX010000063.1:0-2038 GCA_038058515.1 Patescibacteria group bacterium | reverse complement strand
TGGTTCTTTGCCTATTTTCGCCGAACCATAGTCGGCCGACGGGTCTTCGCCAATATCCTCTTCCATATTCCGGTGGCCAAAGAATTGGTCAAAAAAGTTGCCTTGGTGCGTTTTACCCGTACTCTGGGCAGCTTAATTGCGAGCGGCACGGTGATTACCGAATCTCTTGGTCTAGCCGCCGAGGCCGTGGGTAATGACAACTACCAGCAAGCCATACGCCAAGCCCTAAAACAGGTCAAAGAAGGTGTGCCCCTGTCCAAAACTCTGGGCCAGTACCCGAAACTTTTCCCGCATCTTTTGGTTAATATGGTTGCGGTAGGCGAGAGAACCGGAACCCTGGAGAATGTTCTTAAAACCTTCGCCGATTTTTACGATGAAGAAGTAGACAATACCTTGAAAGACCTAACCACCTTCATCGAGCCGCTGCTTTTGCTCTTTATGGGCTTGGTTATCGGTACCATCGCTTTCTCCATCCTCCTGCCGATCTACCAGCTGGTGGGTAAGTTTCTGTGATTTAGCTATGCGCCGCCCAAAATTCCGGAGAGCTGGGTTCACGCTACTGGAGGTGCTTATGGTCATCTCCATTTTAAGCATTCTATCTGTGGCCAGCGTCGCCGTTTACCGGGGATTCACCAGAAATCTGGTGCTGGACACCGCCGCCCAGGAAATAATTTCGGATTTGAAACGCACTCAAGCCCGGGCAATATCCGGCGAAGGCGGCTGGAAATGGGGAGTTCGCTTCTGGAACGGAGCCGATGATTATTATGAGATTTTTTCCACCCCGTCTGATTATTCCAGCGCATCCACGACCGTTACCGATACCAGATATTTGCCCGGTAATGTTATTTTTACCAATCCGGGCGGAGGAGCCGGCTCGGGTACGGTTGCTTTGGGCTGGACCAATCCCGGCGATTCGGATTTTTCCAACATAGTCATCTTGCGCAGCACCTCGGCGGTGAGCGACAAGCCGTCGGAGGGCTCTTCACCCAATGTAAACGACACCATTGGCTCAAGCATTGTTCGTTACGCCGCCAACGGCGTTTTTCTCACCGATACCAGTTTGGCCAGCAGCACCACCTACTATTATAAGATTTTCAGCAAGGACACGAACGGCAATTATGATGTCGTCGTAGCGGTCGGTCCGTTCACTCCCAATTGATAACATTTTATGAAGTATGCGAAAGTTATAGTCGTTGCGGCCGCTCTTTCTCTTCTGGGGCTGTGGCTCCCCGACGTCCACGGCTTCGAAGCCACCTCCACCAGCTTTGAGGTTCATGCCGGCCTGGTCGGGACCCTGGCCAGCAGCACGGTTAGCTCCACCTCTTTCAAATTGACCTCGGCTGGCGGCCAGATAGCCACGACCACTATGACTTCCGCCTCGCGGCAGCTTTTCTCCGGCATCCTGCACTGGCTGTATGCCTTGTTTACCCCCAGTTACGAGCAAATACACTACCGCTGGCGGAATGATAACGGCACTGAATCCACAGCTACATTTCCCATTCTGGAGGATGTCCAATACAACAGCTTCCCCAAAGATACCATCCTGCGCCTGAGATTGGAGGTGTCTAACGAGGGTTGGACGCGGGGCAGCGGGCAGCAGTTCCGGATTGAATATGCCGAAACCACCAATTGCTCTGCCGGAAGCTACACCGCCGTTCCTACTGGCTCTGCTTTGCACTGGCGGATGGCCACTTCCACCTATCTGACCGACGGCGAGGCCACCACCAACGTTGCCGGCGGTCTGACCGATATGAATGCCGCCTTTGCCGCCAGCCAGGTCAAGACCACCGGCAATATGACCTCGGCTACCACCGTGACTTCCGAAAACTTCACCGAGGTGGAGTATGCCTTGGTTGCGACCAGCAACGCCACCGACAGCGGCACTTATTGTTTCCGTCTGACCAATAACGGTTCAACTGCCAACTTTGTTTACAGCCAGTATGCTAAAGCGGTGCTAAGCGCGGGAAGCACCCCCGGCACGCCCGGCATCCCCAGTTACAGCAATGTGAGTACCAGCACCCTGACCGTCAGTTGGACA
>JBBUAX010000062.1:0-4178 GCA_038058515.1 Patescibacteria group bacterium | reverse complement strand
AGTCGCCGAGCGAAGCGAGGCGAACCTTCAAAACTTGCAATTTCCTCAATGGTGCGTGGGGCAGGATTCGAACCTGCGTAGCCCATTGGGCGCGGGTTTTACAGACCCGTGTATTTGGCCGCTCTACCACCCACGCAACTTGTTTATTCTACAACTTTCGCGTTCAAAATCAATCCTTACTCTCCCCGTCGCCGTTTTTCTTCCCAATATCCTTTCCGCCGGAGGTTGATCCAAGTTCGGAAAAATCAATCTTGGGCTTGGCTTGGCCGTTCAAACCGTCGTTCTTTTCCGAACCCATCTTTTTGAGGCGAGTGGTTAAATAATTATCCATACGCATAAGCACCACCTTAAGCTTGCGGAAAAACTTGCCGGCGTAGCTGCTCACGGTCAAGTCAATTTTATGCGGGACATCCGAGGTGACCCAGCGCTCCAGAAGTCCAGGACTGCGCGCCATTCGCTCCTCGCCGATGCGCGGCAGAGAACGAACGGTGAGATATAAGATTGCACCGATAGCCAGGAGAAATATATTAGCGAAGATGAATTGTAACATATAACTTATGATACTAATATACTAATTTTACTAATGATACAAATTAATACTAATTAGTATTATTGGCATAATTCGCACGCATTCGTAGATTAGTATCGCGTTATAGTTCTATCCTATGAAACTTGTTCACCTTTATGTTCTCGCCCACCCGGGCAATCACTTCCTTGATTATCGCGTCCACGGTTTTGGACTCATCCCGGATATACGGCTGGGCCAGAAACGCGTCCACATCCGCCGGGTCGGCCGCCGCAATCTGCATGGCCAGCTCCCGCGCCAAGTTGCGGAACGGGTCAGAACGCACCACAAAATCGGTTTCCGCACGTATATCTAAAAGCACGCCGATGCGCTCATTATGAATATAGGATTGAACCAAGCCGGCTCCGGTTTCCCGCCCGGCCCGTTTTTCCACTTTGACCAAACCGCGCTCATGGATAAGCTGTTTGGCTTTTTCCAAATCATTGCCGGCCTCCACCAGCGCCCGCTTGCATTCCATTACCCCTGCGCCGGTTATATCCCGCAGTTTTTGAATATCGTCCAATGCCATTTTTTTAAACCGTCTCCGGAGCTTTCACCGCTTCAATGGGTGGCGCCGCCTGGCGCGCCGCCATGGCTTCCTTGATAGCCGTCCGGATCTTTCCCAAAAACCAATTGATGCTGGTTTTGGCTTTGTTATTGCCGACCACTCCATATTTTACATCATCCGGGTCGGTGTCGGTATTGATAAATGCGACTACCGGAATGTTCATCTTATTGGCCTCACGTACCGCAGTGTGATGCAAATTGGCATCCACCACCACCATCACGTCCAGCCGGCCGGAATAGCCCTCCAAGCCGCCGAAAAGCTCGCCCAGGCGCTTGGCCTCCCGCTCTATCTCCAGCAGCTCTTTTTTAGTGTACTTGTCTTTGAACGCACCACTCTCCAAGTCGTTTTTAAGCTTCTTGTAATAATCCAAACGCCCCAAAATGATTTTACTATTGGTAAGCGTCCCGCCCAGCCAGCGATTAACCACTACCGGAAAACTGAATTCCACAGCCACATTTTTTACTTCCTCCGCCGGCGGCTGGGTACCGACAAAAAGCACTGTCCCGCCGCTCAATACTTTCTCTTTGATTAGCGCGAGGGCCTTATCCATATCTTCCCTGGTTTTAACCAGATTGATGAGTTCAATCCCGTTGCGGTTGCCAAGAATATAGGGGCGCATCCGCGGATGGGTGCGTGATTTCTTGCGGCCGAAGAACACCCCGGCGTCTATCATTTCCCGGAGTTCGGGGTCGGCGTATAGCTCTTCCTGTTTTGGTAGAATGATTTCTTCTGCCATTTCAGATAAAAACCCCACACCTATTGGGGATTTGCCGCTAATGCGGCCCAAGGCCCTTCAACCTATCTCCGATAGGTGTGGGGGCAGGGTAAAAGCATAGCAGAACCGCAGAGATTTGCAACATTAACGGTTCGTAGATTCGGATAAATTCGTAGTTTCGGAGCGGTTCTAAAATTCTATCGTCGGCTTGGCTTTGTTGCCCTCGTAGAAAGGATGTTTTATATCCTTCATTTCCGTCACTAAATCGGCCGCGTCTATAAGCTCCTGCGGCGCGCCGCGACCGGTAAGCATAAGCAGGCGGTCTTCCGGATAATCTTTAATCGCGTCTAACACTTCCTGGGCAGTAAAAAGTCCGAGAGATATGGCCACGTTTATTTCGTCCAAAACTATCAGGTGCCAATCTTTCTGTTTTTCCTCGTTAAAAAATGCAAGCGCTTTTTTGGCCGCCGCGGCGTGCTCTTCTTTGGGCAGCTGGTCACCTAAAATGCCGACGAAACCCAAGCCCATCTTTACAATGCGGAAAGTGGTAGGTGGTAGGTTGTAGGTGGTAGCAAATTCGTCCTCTCCCGACCGCCACGGGCCTTTAATAAACTGAATCATTAAGGCGCTTTTGCCGCGTCCCAAAACCCGCACCATCTGCCCCAATGCAGCAGTGGTCTTACCTTTTCCATCCCCAGTGAATAATAGAATCACCAATTAAGAATAATGAATTGCGGCCTAAAAATAAAATGAGGGCAGCCCAAGCGAACCGTGGACTGCCCTCAACTCGGTTCAGTGCGTCCGGCGTTCCCACCCAGCCGCTTCCTGGTCCTGCCTAGAGGGAGTTGCTCTTTGCGACTCTGGTACTGGCCACCCGCGCACCTTACCCATATGTTAATCCAAAGCCGGATAAGGTCAAATCCTTATCACCCCGCCACCCAGCATCTCGTATTCCGTTTCGTGCTTCATATTTCGTGCTTCGTGCTTTATATATAACACCGCCGACTGGCCGGGGGCCACAAATCGCTGTTCTTTGTAGAAGCGGAGTGTCGCAGATTTGCAAGCAGATACACGCGGATTTTTATCTGCGCCCGTCCGCTTGTCATCTGCGATTATCAGCGTCGCCGGTGCGAGCGGCTGCCTGTATCTCACTCTGGCCAGAACAGGAATGTCGAATTTGGAATTATGAATTACGGGCGGAATTATAAAGTTGACGTCTGATAGCGCCACCTCTTTACGATACAGCGCCGGATTGTCGCCACCCTCCGCAACCACTATGATATTCTTCTTAACGTCTTTCTTGGCCACATAACTGGGGCGTGTGTCCTGTCTGCCCCTAATTCTTGATTCATAATTCTTTATTCCTATGTGCCTCTGACCAATGGTATAGAAATGCGCGCCTTGATGCTCCCCAATCTTTTGACCGGAAAGATTTAAAACCGCGCCACGCTTTTCCGGCAAATATTCTTTCAAAAAATCCGCAAGTGCCACCTGGCCAAGGAAACATATACCCTGGGAGTCCTTCTTCTCCGCCGTAGGCAGACCGGCGCGCTTGGCTATTTTGCGCACCTCCGGCTTTATATAGTCGCCTATCGGAAATAGACAGTACTGGAGCTGCTTTTGGGTCAGGGTCCATAGGAAATAGCTTTGGTCTTTATTCTTGTCCTTGGCTTGACATAACCGATGCGAAACTACGACCCGTTCGACAGGCTCAGGGTCGTCCTGAGCTCGTCGAAGGACGAATTTACCCGAATCTACAAACTTATCCTTTCGTAGATTCGCATGTATTTGCTCCGACTTTGTCGAGAGTCCTCGATAAAATCGGGATAGTTTTGAATCGCGCATGCGCTGTAGCCGCACATAGTGGCCAGTAGCGATGTAATCGGCGCCAATTTTAAGCGCCCGCTCCAAAAACAATCCGAACTTAATCTCCCGGTTGCACATCACGTCTGGATTGGGCGTCTCCCCGCGCTTGTAGCCGCGTATCATATAATCCACCACCTTTTTCTTGTACTCCTCCTCAAAATCCCAGGTATAAAAAGGAATGCCGATTTTCTCCGCCACCCGCCGCGCATCTTCGGCATCCTTTTCCCATCCGCATTCGCTGACGTTTTCGCGTTTATCCGCGTAGAAATCCGCGTGAATCCACGTGCTGGACCCCGTCCAGCATTTCATAAACACGCCAACCACATCGTATCCTTGGCGCTTCAACAGCAATGCCGCTACGGAGGAATCCACACCGCCGGACATTGCGACGAAAACTTCTTTTCCGATCACCTTTTTCACGGCGCCAACATTATATAAACAGTCCATAAAAGTGTCCATAAAAA
>JBBUAX010000061.1:0-3432 GCA_038058515.1 Patescibacteria group bacterium | reverse complement strand
CGGGAAGAAAAACAGAAGCTGGAAGAGTTGGAACAAAAAATTAGAAGCAATTTTTCGGCGACATCGGTTAATCAAACCGGATCGGGGGACGAGAGCAAGCTAGCGAGATCTTTAGCCGGACTAAAAGAAGAATTAAGCCGTTCAGAGGCGAGCGCCAAAGCCTATCAAACGGCGGTATTTTCCGGGTTTGAGTCTCAGCTAAAAAGTATTTTAGCAGGCATCGAAGAGTCCCGAAGCGAGGGAAGAAGGCAAGATCAGGCAAGGCTGATCGCGGAACTTCAAAAAGGCTTTGCCCGAATCGAGAAGGATATTCTTCAGACGCAAGCCGTTCCCACTCCATCTTCAAAAGTCGGGCAATCATCAGCCTCGAGCACGCAAGTTTCCGCTGATTTGCTGCAGCAAAAACTTTTTTCTTTGCAGGGGCAGATCGCGGCTTTAAACGAATCTTTTCGAAATTTTTCCGCGAGCGCCACAGATGAAAACCAAAAGCTTCTGAGGAGTTTGGAAGACAAGTTCGGCCAGCTAAAACTTACAGTGCAGGCCTCGGTTTCCGAGGGCGCTTCCGGGCAGCCTCTGGATTTGCACAAAATCCTGCCCGAACTGCGTTTGGTTGTTTCGGATTTACAAGCGCTGGGTTTAACCGAAGGCAAAGCCCGAAACGATTTAATCGAATCTTTGCGGCAAACGCGGGAAGCGTTGCAAGAAAGCAGAACCAGCAAGTCCTCGCAAACTGTCCAGTCGGAAGGGATGTCGCCGTCGTTGCCAATGTTCGAAGAGGAAGCGCAGAAGGTGATTTTCTCCGATCGAACCACACCCGCTTATCCGGCGGCCAGGCAAGAGAGAAAGGCGGCTTGGTTTTTAAATCCGGCTTTGACATTCGCGACAATCTTGCTTACGCTTGCCGCCATCGGCGGCGGAGTTTGGTATTTAAACTTGGAGCAAAGCGACAAACTTTCGAATTTAGGTCAGCAGCTTGTCAACCAGTTTATCGGCGTAAATTATCAGCCGGTGTTAAAAGGGCCGCTGTCGCAGGACATTGACGAAGCCGGCGGCCGCGTTTCTTTGGTGAAAGACGACAAGCTGCTTTTGGATTTAAATTTCCCGGAAGCAACCGTCCGGCAGACCACCAAGATTACCGTGGCGCCGGTGGATTTGGATCGCTTAAAGCAATTCACTCCCAAAAAAGACCAGAGCATCGTCGGTTCACAAGTTTATGAATTAACCGCGCAGACCGCAAGCTCTCCGGTTTCGAGTTTTGATAAGCCTATTGTCCTGACTTTTGATTACGACCCGGAGAAAATTATCGGCTACAAAGAGGATGATTTGGGAATTTTTTACTGGGATGAATCGGTAAAAGAGTGGAAAGAACTGCCTGACGCGAAAGTGGACACTTTTACCCACAAGGTTTCCGCCAGTTCCGACCACTTTACCGTTTTTGCTTTAATCGCCAAAACCAAATTGCCGGCTTCTTCGGTTGTCTATGTTGGAGGCGGGGGGAGTGGAATAATTCAAGGTCCGGCCGGACCAATTGGGCCAGCCGGGCCGCAAGGACCTGTCGGCCCGCAAGGCCTGTCGGGGACAGCCGGGGCGGCCGGAACAAACGGAAGTACGTATTACACGGCGCCAGCTTCCAAAGAAGGAGGACTGGCCGGTTCTTTTAAATATCTCAGTGCCGAAAATTTAAACGTCGAGAATTTGACGGTTTCCGGCTGGGCGGGTTGCAACGTCGAAACGGACGCGAACGGGCTTTTTGTCTGCGGCACGGACGACACCGGCAGTGGAAGCGGAGGTGTCGCCTCGCAATGGGAAGCTTACACCGGCGACATCTTAGCTCCCACCAACACCGCCGCCTCAATCGCGGTTGGCGGCAGCACTTCGGCCGCGCCGGTTTTTTTGTCGCCTACCGCCACCTCTACCCTAACTTATGGCTTGACGGTGGATTCTTCCACGCTTGTGGTAAATGCCAACGAGAACCGGGTGGGTGTCGGAACAGCGGCTCCCACCAGCACGCTTTCTGTTGTCGGCACGGTGGATTTTCAAAGAAGCACCGGCGCGAGCTTGATTAAAATTGATTCCGTTGGCCACATAACCTTCGCCACTCCTGATTCGCAAAACGGTTACGGCCTGACCGTTGCCACATCAACCTATTTCGCCAACGACGTCGCTTTTGGCGGCGGCGTCACCTACAGCGGCGGTTCCACTTTTCCTTCCGCCACCACTAGCGATACTTTCACCGTGGGCGCCAATTGGCTGGGTCAGTTGGGAGTAACGCAAGGCGCGGCCTCGCGTACGGGATTGGCTGTCCGCGCCGCTTCCGCCGCCACGGCCAACCTCCTTGAACTGCAATCTTCCACCGGCACCTTCCTTTCCGGCTTTACCGCCGCAGGCGGACTCTTGATGAATATTTCCTCAACAACCGCTCTAAGCGTCCAAAACGGCTCGGGCGCGCAAGTCTTTACCGTCAACACCGGCACGGGCGACTACGCCACCACCACGGCTTACGGCGGCTTTGTCATCGCCACATCCTCATCCGCTTTAACCAACGACCCCACCCATCCGGTGATGTATGTTAACTCACAGAATGGAAATATTGGGATTGGGACAAATGAGACGTACGCCAAACTGCATGTTATAGGAACGGGCGGGGCAATTGGAACAAGGATTACAGTTGAAAACCTCTCCACGATGGATTACGCGGCTGTTAAAGCAGGAAACGATATTAGTGGTACGCAAAACATCTTTATGCTTTCAAGCGGCACCACAAGAACTGGCTCGCAGTTTGGCGTAAACAATAGTTCGGCAGGAGTGGGCCTTGGGCATCTTTACACCAACGCCACACCGCTTGTGGTTGGAACAAATAATAGCTTTAATCTGACACTGGGCGCAAATGGTATTGGTATCATGACATTAACACCGTCTAGCAACGTCGGCATCGGCCTAACATCTCCCACATCCACTCTCTCGGTTTTAGGTGAGCAGGCAATTTGGGGGAAGAACACCGCGAATACAACCTTGGTCGTTCGCGCTCCCGCTTCGGCAACCAATAATATTTTGGAACTCCAAAACTCCGCAGGCACCTTCCTTTCCGGCTTTACTGCGGAGGGGGGATTGCTGATGAATATTGCTTCCACTTCGGCTTTAAACATCCAAAACGGCTCGGGCGTAAAAAAGTTTTGGGTTGACTCCTCAACCGGCAACGCCACCACCTCTGGCTACCTGATTGTCGGAGCCGGCAACCCGACCATTGACCTGCAAGCAGGCGACATCTGGGCGACCCGCGCCACCACCACTAATCTTGCCGTCACTTCTTTACAAACCTGCGATATTAAGTCTGACGGTAATGGTTCTTTCTACTGCGGTACTGATGCCACCGGCTCCGGAGGCGGCTCCAACTTCCTCTTTGGAGCCGACCATACTTTCATTTACCCCTCC
>JBBUAX010000060.1:0-3148 GCA_038058515.1 Patescibacteria group bacterium | reverse complement strand
AGCGATAGTTTCGAACACCGTGACCGTCTCTGCCAATGCCTCTGACAACGTGGGGGTTGCGGGTGTCCAGTTCAAATTAGATGGTACAAACCTTGGAGCAGAGGATGCCGCCGCTCCTTACAGTATTTTTTGGAATACCGTTTCTGCCACCAATGGCTCCCATATCCTGACAGCTGTGGCTCGCGACGCGGCCGGTAACCAAGCCACTGCCGCAGGAGTTACAGTTACCGTCAACAACCCTGTTTCTGACACCCAAGCCCCAACGGTTCCCACCAACCTTACCGCCACCGCTGTTTCTTCTTCTCAAATCAATCTCTCTTGGTCTGCTAGTACTGACAATGTTGGAGTTACCGGCTATCGCATCTTTCGTTGTTCCGGCGCTGCTTGCGCGCCTTCTTCCCAAATCAGCACTTCGACTAATCCTGCTTATTCTGACACCGCTCTTTCTCCCTCTACCACCTATGCTTACGCGGTTTCCGCTTACGATGCGGCTGGCAATAATTCAAATCAGACATCACCGGTTTCCGCCACCACCTCAACACCTCTTGACACTACTCCGCCGACAGTTTCCATCACCTCACCGACTTCCGGCTCAACAGTTTCCGGAATCATCACTGTTTCAGCCACAGCCACTGACTCTTCGACAGACTCGGGGCAGGCAAGCGGAGTGGCAGGCGTGCAGTTCAAATTAGACGGCACAAACCTTGGAGCAGAGGATGCCGCCGCTCCTTACGGTCTTTCTTGGAACACCGCTGGAGTGGCCAATGGTTCTCGTATATTAACCGCCACAGCCAGAGATGCTGCTGGCAATATTAGTATTTCTCCAGCAATAACCATAATCGTAAACAACATTGTTTCTCCTCCGCCGGTTCAAACCCTGTCAGTTTCATTATCAGCCAATCCCAGCGCTGGCAACGCGCCCCTAACAACCATATTGACTGCCACGATCTCCGGCACAGCCGCGGGCAGCGTCAACTATACCTTTTACTGCAACCGGCCTGATTCAGCCATTAACCTCACTAGTCCATATTCAGCCAAATATAATAATGAGTCCCAAACAACTAAAACACACTCCTGCGTTTACAATGTTGCCGGCACCTATACAGCTAAAGTTATTGTTGAACAGGGTTCTGCTTCTCCGGTAGAATCCAGAGCTGCCATAACTGTTTCTCCGCCTCCTGACGGAACATACATTTCTTCCCCAGAACCCTTTACCCAAACTCTATCTTTGGACTCAACCGGCGAAGAAGTAAAAAAACTTCAAGAATTCCTTGGCGTAACTCCGCAAACCGGCTATTTCGGGCCCATCACCCAAATAGCAGTACAAAAATTTCAGCTCCAATACAATCTTAGAGCCACAACGATAATTGATGAGCCAACCAGAGCCAAGCTTAATGAGCTCTACGGGCAGAAAAAGACCATAACTATGACAATGACTATGACTTTAAAGTATGGAATGATGCACGATCAAATCAAAACACTTCAACAATTCCTTGCCAAAGACAAAACTATTTATCCCGAAGGCCTAATAACCGGTTATTTTGGTTTTCTCACCCAAAAAGCAGTTCAAAGATTCCAATGCAAATACAATATTGTCTGTTGGGGCACTCCCCCCACTACTGGCTATGGCCAAGTGGGTCCTAAAACCAGAGAGAAGCTGAATTCAAATTTCTAAACAATTCTCAATTTCTTATGACATTGTATCACTTCGCAGAAATTAGCATTTAATCGTGCCAGCTTTCATTTAAATTTGGTCCGCGTTAAGCCGGTTGAATTCTTAAAGAAGTTATCCACAGTTTTTGTTGACAGAAGTATGACTTCTGTTTTATATTAATATCAGCTCGTTGTCGAGAGCTATTTGCCCGCCTCGTTGTGACGGGGTTGGGTAGGGTTGTTCACCCTCCATACAAGGAGATCGTTATGAAACACCAGCCGAGGGCCCGCAGCGGGGCCTTCTAAGGGGGCCCAACGGCCCCTTGCAGGAGGGCGGACAAAACTGCTCGCAAGAGTAGTTCGTCCCGCCTATCCCTCACGAGGGTGATAGTCCGTGAGGAAAAGGTACCCCTCTGAAGACAACCCGCAGCGGGCGAGGTAATCTCGCTTAATGCGAAATACTCCGATGGAGTAAACTCGCCCCCGCGGCCCATACATCCACCACCTTTGCAGAAATGCTGGTGGTGTTTGCTTTTTAGAGCATCCGAAAAGCGCGCTACAAATGTGCCCATCCGAATAAAATCCGCAATTTTACGCTTGCGGTTAGGGGATTTTTTGTGATAAAATATATGTGCCGTTGGAGCGGCTATTATTTTTGAGATGCCTAAAAAACCCAAACCCCGACGCCCAGCAAGGGTCGGGGCTCCGACCAAAGCGTCGGAGAAAAATAAAGAAGTAAAGCCGAATGGCTCAAATTCCTATACTGCCAAGGATATTTACGTTCTGGAAGGCCTTGAGCCGGTGCGGAAGCGGCCGGCGATGTATATCGGCTCCACCGGGACCGACGGCTTGCATCACTTGATTTATGAAGTCACAGATAATTCTTTGGACGAGGCAATGGCCGGCTACGCCAAAAACATCACGGTCGAGCTCCTGCCGAAAAATCAGGTGGCCGTGACCGACGACGGCCGGGGCATTCCGGTAGAGACGCACAAGCAGACCAAAAAATCCGCCTTAGAAACCGTGATGACCACGCTCCACGCAGGCGGCAAGTTCGGCGGCGAATCCTATAAAGTCGCTGGCGGATTGCACGGAGTCGGCGTTTCAGTGGTGAATGCCCTATCAGAGTGGCTGCGGGTGGAAGTTTGCCGCGACAAAGGGCTTTATGCCCAGGAATACGAGCGCGGCAAGCCCAAAGCCAAAGTCAAAAAAATCGGCTCCTGTGGGCAAACCGGCACCAAAGTTACTTTTTCCCCGGATCCGCAGATTTTCTCCGCTATTGAATTTAATGAAAAAAGAATTCTTGACCATTTGCGGCAGCAGGCATACCTCACCAAGGGGGTGCGGCTTAATATTTTGGACAAGCGGCGCGTTCCTCACAAATACTACGGATTCTATTTTGAGGGCGGACTTCTCTCGTTTGTGAAATATCTTTCTGCCGATGAAAAACCGCTGCAGGAAGAAATTTTTTACGTCCACAAAGAACACGATCCCG
>JBBUAX010000059.1:0-2274 GCA_038058515.1 Patescibacteria group bacterium | reverse complement strand
GGAATACGTGGCGCTGTTGCCGGTTTAGCAGCGGTTGGCCGCATAAAACCCGCCGGGGCCCGCGGAGCGGGCCGGCGCGCCGCCGAAAGCGGCGTAGTAATAGTTAACGCCTGATGAATTGACGTTGGCGTTTGTGCCGACCTCAAATCCGCCGGCTGAACGCAGTTCCTGAATAGCATTCACGAGTGCCGCCGCATCGGTAGAATACACCGACCGGTCGCCATAGTGTTCCCGCACGCTTGCCACCGCCGAATTGGTACTGGTCGACTTCACCCAGACGAAATTCGGCTCAAAAGTCAGCCCCGCATCAGTTGAAGTGGCAATCACTCTCCCATCCGTGGCGTTTCCAGTGTATGTCCCAACATCCATAAAACCGGAGACTTCTTTGAACGCGAAAAAATAGTAGGTGTTGCCGTTCGCGTTCACGTCGGCATTGCTCCCGACTTTGAAACCGGTTGAAGTCAAAGATTCAATGCCGGCTGATGCGAGCTGGGCAGTGGCGCTGAAATAATTGCTGCTGCTTGCCGTCATGGCAGATGACCTCCACATTCCTCCGACGGCGCTGGCGGCTGAACGCTTGACCACCACCAAATTCGGCTGAAAACCCACGCTGGAAATGGTCTGCAATGTGCCGTTGCCGGTGTATTTGCCTTCGCAAAATGTGCCGGATGATGTGCAGTCAGAACCGGCAAAAGCGGCGTAAAAATGCATAATATCTGAGGAATTGACATCGGTACTAGTACCGACCGTAAATCCGTTGCTGTCAAGCGACTGAATGTGATTAGTGGTAAGATTGGCGTCGGTTTCAGCCATCACTAAGGCCAGCTCTCCAGAGTCGGTCTGCATTGTTCTTGTTTTAAATACCGCGCCCGCGTTTCCGGCTGCTGTATCGTCTTTGAGAATCACCAAATCCGGCGAAAATCCAAGCCCAGAAATCTGGCGGTTATCGGTGGAGTTCCCCACATAATAGCCGGTCTGAACGGAAAAAGTGGCCGCCAGCGCCTTTTCCACCCGCGGCTTAAAAAGTTCTCCCAGCCCCCTGTCTATCACATTTGGGTCTTTCATCGCCCGGTAAAGCAAATCTATGACATTTCTCTCGGCAATGCTCTTCGCGATGTGTTCCAGAAGAGTATTCGCGGAAAATCCCGAAAGCAAAAGAGCGGCGGCAAGCCAGATTATTGCCGCGGGCCGAGCCGTTCTTTTGATAATGTGTTTAATTATTGGCCACATACTCATACGCCGCGCGCGAAATCACGCTCATGATTTCTTTGGCTTTTTCCTTGCCGCCGCTTTGCTTGGCGTCAACCATGACCGTGAGAAGGTACGGCCGGTTCGGCGCGTAGACGACGCCGGAATCAAAGTAGATAACTTCCGGATCGTGCTCGCCTATCTTATGCGCAAAGATGACATCCGGCGGAAGGCCGCTGCCTAAAAATTCGTGAAAGCGTGTTTCAGAAAGCCAGGCGAGAAGCATCTGCGAATACTCGCGTTCGAGGTAGCTAGAGCTATAGAGCGCCCGGAAAATGCGGGAGTATTCTTTGGCGGTGATATTATAATTTTTGTCGTACATCTCCTCTATGCCGAGCGCAAAGAGCATATCCTCAAACTCACCGGCGGAAAGATTGCGTATGAGAATGCGGTGCGCCGTATCGTCGGAATTAATAAGCAGTTCTTTCAGAAGCTCCTCAATGGTGAGGCGAGTACCGGCCGGTTTCTGCCACAGCGTGCCGAAGGCGTCGTTTCTGTCTTCGGGAAAAATTACGAATTCATTGGTAAGTTTCCAATCGCCTCTCTCTATCTTTTTCATCACCACCAGCGCAGTGGGCATCTTGCTTAATGACGCCGGCCAAAAACGTTTATCCTGATTTATGGAGATATTGGCGCCGGTGTTTAAGTATTCAAAATACACGCCAATCTCGCCGCCCTCTTTTTCGTATCGGGCCGCTAACTCCTTAAGATTCCGCCGTAGCGGCTCGATAGAGGAAAAGAAATGCTCCTGCCCGATGAGGCTGCGCGCCGGGTCAATGAGCGCGTAAGAAGTGCTGAACGATCGAGAAGTATCCGATCTTATTCTTGTAAAGAATAGCACGTATGCAGCCGTAGTAACGAAGAGCGACGAGGAAACGATAAGCGCTATGAGCAAAAAACGGCCGCGCTTCTGCAGTATTTGTATCATTTGCGTTTGGTCGGTTCCCTTTTTCGTTAGTCCCACGTTGAGTCGTTAATTGACGATCAGGTTTAATTGGCAGAAATTGGATAAGGTTTTGGAGCTTC
>JBBUAX010000058.1:0-7416 GCA_038058515.1 Patescibacteria group bacterium | reverse complement strand
CTCGAGCTGCTTGCTCGTCCATAGCGCGATCAATGGGAGTAAAGTCGGGCTCACTACCTGGCGGCGTTGGTGGTGTTTCTACCATGCCTTCACTCTCTCACTTGTGGTTTGTGGCGTCAAGCCCCCGGTGCCACAACCGCGAATCGCGGTGCGGGTGATTTGGTCGAGCCCTCAATCCATAGAAACACTTATATTCGCTCTTTCTTACAGTTGCGGCACCGGGCAGGCCCTCGGCGGTTGAAAATTAGGATATCTGGATATAAGATGACGATGCTGTATGGTGCCCGTAGCTTAGTGGTAAAGCTCCGCTCTGTGGCAGCGGCGAGGTGGGTTCGATCCCCATCGGGCACCCCAGATGAACGAAGACCGCAAAAAATTTGAGGAGTTGGCAGAGAAGATCAAAAAAATGAAAGCCTCCGGCGAGGTGGATTTGTCTTCGGAAGAGGACCTTTCCCTGGCGGTGATGAACTTGGTCAGTTTGGAAGAGCATTTCTTTATGACCGGGGAGAAAACCCAAAAGCCGGAGTATTTTGATATTCTGGCGGAAGTGCGGGAGTTGCGCAAAAAGCTTCTCGGCCGGCTTATAGATAGAAGCAAGCACGAGGGCGAGACCTGGTGCATTACCAAGCATCTTCTGGCCACCACTATGCGCCTGATGGAGGTTGGCACCAAGGCCCAGGGCGACGGCAAAAAAGAAGAGGCCAAGGAGCTTTTCGACCAGGCGTATAAGATGTACTCCATTTTTTGGGGTTTGCGCCTGAATCTTTTGAAACTGCCGGACATAAAACAGATGGCCAAAGAAGAAGAAGCCCTTCGACAAGCTCAGGGTAAACCGTGGACGTTGCAGGAAGTGGTGGATAAATTGGTGGATTGCTGCGATGAATAGATAACTAACAACTAACAACCGACAACTAACAACCTCTAACGGGATGAACACAAAAGCCATTGTTTGGTTAGTGGTAGCCGTAGCCGTTCTCCTGGGCGGCATGATTTGGCTCTCGTCCCGCAATAATCCGTCGGACGCGCCGGCGCCGCTCGATAACTTTGCCCAGTGTTTGAAAGATAAGGGTGCGACCATGTACGGCACGCGCACCTGCCCGTATTGCTTGCAGCAGAAAAAGATGTTCGGTAACGCTTTCCGCTTCATAAATTATGTGGAGTGCACCACGGAACAGGCCAAGTGCCAGGTGGCCAAGGTGGAGAGCGTGCCGCTCTGGACATTTGCCGACGGCGAGCGCGTTGTGGGCCTGCAGCAGCTGAAGTTCCTGGCGGAGAAGACAGGATGCGAATTGCCAACAAATTAGGAAGTAGTTTTCCCTAATCAATCCCGAATTTTGTTCCCGAACAATCACAAATCGTGAGTATGGCTAATCTGGTAGAAAAAGATTTAAGCTATAAAGTGGTCGGGATTTTATTTGGTCTAAAAGAACGTCGGGGTATTCGGGACAATTAGAGAATTAAATCCGTGATGGATTAGTGACAAGTGATATATGAACCAGGAAACAAGAACCTGTCAGAATTGTAAGCAGCAGTTCACCATTGAACCGGACGATTTTAATTTCTATTTATCCTCTCAAATTTTGTCAGACAAAACTTGGGAGGGCGAGCGAGCTCAACAATGAACAAATCTTGTCAAAACTGTAAAGCAAGCTTTGTGATAGAGGCCGATGACCTGGCTTTCTATCAAAAAATCAAGGTCCCGCCGCCGACGTTTTGTCCGATATGCCGGGCCCAGCGCCGGCTGGCCTTCCGCAACGAACATTTTCTTTATAAAAGGAAGAGCGACTTTTCCGGCAAGGAAATATTTTCCATGTATCCGCCGGAATCGTATGTAAAGGTGTATGAAAATAACAATTGGTTCTCGGACAAGTGGGACCCGCTGGAATATGGAGAAGAAGTTGATTTTTCCAGGCCGTTTCTAGGCCAGCTTTTTGACTTGATGAAACGGGTGCCGGTCTTTGCCATGTCTACTTTATATGGCGTAAACAGCGATTATTCCAATAATTTCACCGGCTATAAAAATTGCTATCTGGTATTTAACGGCAATTATTCCGAGGATTGCATGTATGGCTTGGGTGTGAGCCACTCCAAAAACTGTGTGGACAGCAGTTATGTGATCAAGTGCGAAAACTGCTACGGGAATTTCTGGCTCAACGAGTCATCCAATATATTCTTCTCTTCCAACTGCGTCGGTTCCTATAATTTATATTTTTGCAAAAACTGTCACGGTTGCAACGATTGTTTCAGTTCGGCGAATTTGCGCAATAAGAGGTATCACATTTTTAACCAACCCTACAGCAAAGAAGAATATTTTGAGAAATTGAAACAGTGGGACCTCGGCTCGTTTACAACCGTGACCAACCTCAAAAAGGAAGCCCGCGAATTCTGGGCGCGCTTTCCGGTGAAATATATGGAGGGCCTAAAGAATCTGAACGTGAGCGGCGACTACATTTATAATTCTAAAAACGTACATAATTCCTATATTCTCTACGGTGCGGAGAATTCACGCTTTCTGCAGCTTATGGAACTGGGTCCGATTAAGGACTGCTATGACTACTCGGTGTGGGGCAACAATGCGGAGCTGGTATACGAAACCTGCAACAGTGGCATAGGCCTCCATAATGTCAGATTTTGTCTGGAGTGCTGGCCGGAGGTGGACGACCTGCAATATTCTTTCTATTGCGGCTCTTCGTCCAAGCTTTTCGGTTGCGTCGGTCTGCGCCACAAAGAGCATTGTATTTTGAACAAACAATACCCCAAGGAGGAGTATGAAAAGTTGGTGCCCAAAATAATAGAGCATATGGATAAAATGCCCTACACCGATAAAAAAGGAATAACATACCGCTACGGCGAATATCTGCCGATAGAGTTCTCGCCTCTGCCGTACAACCAGACCAGCGCGTACGACCATTTCCCGTTGTCCCGGGACGAAGTGATGGCAGCCGGCTATTTTTGGGTGGACTTTGAAGAGAGGGCTTATTCCCCGACCGTATCCGCCAAAGATTTGCCGGATAATATAAGAGACGTCCAGGATTCCGTCACTAATGAGGTGATTCTATGCTCGGCCTGGGCAGAAAACCCGGAGAGCGCCCTAGCCCACAATTGCACTAAGGTGTTCCGCATTCTGCCACAGGAGCTGGTCTTCTATCGGCGATTCAACCTACCCTTGCCGCGGCTGTGTCCATATTCCCGCCATGCGGAACGTATCACGCAGCGTAACCCGATGAAGTTATGGCCGCGCAAGTGCCAATGCAACGGAGAGGAAAGTGAGAAGAGGAAAGAGGAAGGTGGAGAATACCAATACAAAAACGCCGTCAAACACCTCCATGGCAGCAATCACTGTCCCAACGAATTTGAAACCAGCTACGCTCCTAACCGGCTGGAAGTCGTGTACTGCGAGGCCTGTTACAATGCAGAAGTAGTATGACTTTGTTATTTGCACACGCCGTGGTATATTGAGTTTATGGCGAGAATAAAAAGGCAGTTCACTGCAGTATACAAAAAAGCTGGTAAGTGGTACCTCGGCTGGATTGAAGAAATCCCCGGTGTGAATACCCAGGGCAGGACTCTCCAGGAGACCAAAGAGAATTTAAGAGAGGCTCTTCTGCTTATCTTGGAAACAAGCAAGCTCTTGAGCGCAAAAGAGGAATCGGGCGGCAAGGTTTTCCGGGAATCGTTGGCGGTGTTAGTGTAGTCATCTCAACCTCCGATGAAGCGTACGGACTTTATAAGACACCTTTTTGCGAGGGGTTGCGTTTTTGTTAGGGAGGGAGCTAAACACAGTGTTCTCTTTAATCCGGCAGCAAAGAGATCGTCTACGGTGCCGCGCCATGCCGAGATCCATAAATTTCTGGTCAGAAAAATATGCCGTGATTTGGGCGTTGATAAACCAAAAAGAAAGGCATGAACTCCGAAACCAGGAACACTTCAATAAGTTCAGTGCAGGCCTGCCAGAGCTGTCCTGATCCGACCTAGGTCGAGATCAAGGATCCCGTTATCGGCGGGATAAGAATTATGAACCCTGAAACGAGAAATTGCCAAAGTTGTCTCGCTACGCGAGATCCTGCGAAGCGGGATAAAAACCAATGAATACACAAACCAAGGTTTGTCAAAATTGTCGTAACCAGTTCACGATCGAACCGGACGATTTTGGATTTTATGAAAAGATGGGCGTGCCGGCGCCGAAATTGTGCCCGGAGTGCAGATTCCGTCGCCGGTCGGTTTTTCAGAACGAGCAAACCCTTTATAACCGCAAGTGCGCTAAGTGCAGTAAGCCGATCAGAACCAATTTCGCCCCCGATCGTCCGGAAATCGTGTGCTGTGAGGCCTGTCATAACGCAGAGGTAGTATAAATATAGAAATTAGAATTTAGCGAGTAGGGAGTAGAGAATGGGGCGAGAAAACGACAGCGAAATAAGCTATAATTTATGCGGCCAGAAAGCCGCTAAATGAAAATCAAAAATTTTGAGGATTTGGCAGTAAACAACTTGCGCAAAGCGGCGTTAGAGATTATTGATGCCGGCTTGGCGGCAATAAATACGGAAGTTGTGATACGCAAGAACGTGCGCTTAGACGGCGATTTTTTGATTATCGGCAACGAAAGTGCCGACCTTAAAGCCATCGGCAAAATTCTTGTGATTGGCGTCGGCAAGTGTTCCTTGGAGGCGGCGCAGGTTCTGGAAGATATTTTGGGCGAAAAACTTTCCGGCGGGGTGGTCATTGATTTGCACCAGGGGAAATTGAAGAAAATCCGCAGTTTCGGCGGCGACCATCCGTTGCCTACCAAGCGCAACGTTGACGCGACCCGGGAGCTCATCACCTCGCTTCAGGGTTTGACCGAAAAAGATTTGGTTATCGCCGTCATCTCCGGCGGCGGTTCCACTCTTTTATGCCAGCCGCAGAATCACACTTGTCTGGAAGAGGCGGAGATTTTCAAGTGTCTGACCAAGGCCGGCGCAAATATAGAGAAAATAAACACCGTGCGCAAGCACCTGTCCCTGGCCCGCGGCGGATTTTTGGCCAAATACGCTTATCCGGCGAAATTGGTCGGGCTTATTTTTTCCGACGTGCCCGGCGACAAGCTGGAATTCATCGCTTCCGGACCGACCACCAAGGACACCACCACCGTCGCCGCTGCGGAAAAGATTCTGGCGGAGTATGACGTCCGCGGCCGCTGCGGCCTCCGAAATCTGGAACTAATTGAAACGCCCAAGGAGGATAAATATTTCGTCAACGTCAAAAACATTCTTGCGGTATCCAACCAAATCGCGCTGGCCGGCATGTTTCTTGCGGCTAAAGCCCGGGGTTTCAATCCTAGAGTCGCTTCCAGCAATTTTAGCGGCGAGGCCCGGGAATTAGCCAAAGAAATTCTGGCCGAACTTCACGATTCTGCCTCACGCACCGCGCTCCTTTACGGCGGAGAAAGCACAGTGACCATCCGCGGCAGTGGCCAGGGCGGTCGCAACCAGGAGCTCGTGCTGGCCGGGCTTGCCGACGTCCGCCTTGGCGAATTTTTGTCTTCGTTCGCCTCCGATGGCCGCGACAATACCGATTTTGCTGGCGCTCTGTGTGATACAATTACTAAAGACAAGGCGCGGCAAATGCGTTTGAAGCCGGAAGAATACCTGAAAGAGAACGACGCCTACAATTTCTGGAAACCGGTTGGCGATTATCTCTTAACTGGGGATACCGGTTCCAATGTGTCCGATATAATTTTGGCGATAAAAGACGGATAAGCACGAAGCACTAAGTTCGAAATCCGAAACAATTCTAAGCTCCAAAAGAATGATTCGCGAAAAGAAATTCATATTGTGGTTCAAGGAAATCGGCATTGAAGATGTCCCTTTCGTCGGCGGCAAAAACGCCGCCCTGGGGGAGATGTATCAAAACCTGGTACCCCTGGGTATCAATGTGCCGGATGGGTTCGCGCTTACCTCCGCGGCCTATGCTTTTTTCATCAAGGGCGCCGGTTTGGACAAGAGAATAAAGGAGATTTTGACCGGACTGGATACCCACAACATCCGCGACTTGCAAACACGGGGCAAAAAAGTCCGGCAGGTGATTTTAGATGCGGAACTCCCGACCGAACTTAAACAGGAAGTCGCCCAGGCCTATGCCGAGCTCGGCAAAAAATACGGCAAAAATCTGGATGTGGCGGTGCGTTCTTCGGCTACGGCCGAGGCCCTGCCCGGTTCGTCCTTTGCCGGCCACCAGGAAACCTATTTGAACATTGTCGGCGAAGAAGCGCTTCTCCAGGCGGTCAAAAAATGCATCGCCTCGCTTTTTACCAACCGGGCAATTTCCTACCGGGTGGACAAGGGCTTTTCCCATTTTGAGGTGGCGCTCTCGGTCGGCGTGCAGAAGATGGCGCGCTCCGACCTGGCATCCTCCGGCGTGGCTTTCACCATAGACACCGAAACCGGATTCAAAGACGTGGTGATTATAAACGGCTCCTATGGCCTGGGCGAGATGATCGTCCAGGGCAAAGTGACGCCGGACGAGTTCATTATTTGGAAGCCGGGGCTGAAGCAGGGCCACAGGGCGATAATCGGCAAAACCCTGGGTGACAAGAAAATTAAGTTGGTATATGGCTCGGAAGGCACGGTGGAGGCCAAGGTGTCCGAAGAGGAAAAAAGCCGTATGTGTTTGACCGATGCGGAAGCGGAAAAGCTCGCGGAGTGGTGCGTAAAAATCGAGGAACACTTCTCTGTAGCCAGAAATCGCACTAGGCCGATGGATCCCGTTAGAGACCGCGAGGGCTCGCAGCGACCCTCTGTCTCTAACGGGATGGATATTGAATGGGCCAAGGACGGCAAAAGCGGCAAGCTCTTTATCGTTCAGGCGCGGCCGGAAACAGTTCATGCTTCCGCGGACAAGAACGTCTATAAAGAGTACCGTCTGCGCGGCAAAGGCAAGGTGCACGTAAGCGGCACGGCGGTGGGTACAAAGATCGCCGTGGGCAAGGTTAAAGTTATAAAAAACGCAAAAAACATAGAGAGTTTCGGCCGCGGCGAAGTGCTAGTTACGGAGATTACCGACCCGGATTGGGAACCAATCATGAAAATCGCCTCGGCGATAGTGACCGACAAAGGCGGGAGAACAAGTCACGCCGCGATTGTATCTCGCGAGCTCGGCATTCCCTGCATCGTGGGCACGGCGAATGCCACCCGAGTTCTGCGCTCTGGGCGGATGGTGACCGTGGACTGCTCCTCCGGGGAAGTCGGCAAGGTTTATGACGGTGCCATCCATTTTGAAGAAATCGTCCATCGCCTGGACAAGATTCCGGAGACCAAAACCAAAGTGATGGTCAATATCGGCTCGCCGGACGAGGCCTTTGCCCGGCACTATTTGCCGGCAAAGGGAGTTGGTTTGGGCCGGTTGGAATTCATCATCGCCTCGCACATCAAGATCCATCCG
>JBBUAX010000057.1:0-1266 GCA_038058515.1 Patescibacteria group bacterium | reverse complement strand
AGACACGGGAGTTACCGGCGGACTTTCTTATTACTATAAAATATTTGCCCGCCACGTGCTTGGTCCGTATTCCTCCGGAGTTTCACCCGCGGGTTCTCCGGTTACGATAGTAGGAGCTACGGCACCTGCCATAAACCAAACAGGCTTTATTTGGAGAAACGACGACTCGGCCGGTTCCATCGCTGTCGCTCAAAACACGGCGCTTGGAAGCGGAGTTTATGTGGGAGACAGAAAGAGGTTGCGATTTCAAATCGCGAATACGGGAGGAGGTCCCGCGAACGGCTACAACTATCGTCTTGAGTATGCTCCGGGGCCGGGCTGTACTTCCTGGTCGGCGGTGCCAATGGGTTCCGCTGGTTCTTCTCCTTGGGTAATAGAAGAATCCCCCTACTTGAGCAATTCATCTTCTTCCATACATCTCTCGGACATTAGCGCGCCCGGTGGCACGTTCACCTCGGGGCTTGTCAACACTCTTTCCAACGAAACAAACGTGACTTCCATTCCTGCAGGTTCTTACTCCGAGTTTGAATATTCTTTGAAGTCCACGTTGAACGCTGTTCCCGGCACACAGTATTGTTTTCGCCTGACCAACGGCGGGTCAACGAGCACCTTCACCTATACCAATATTCCGCGGATAACATTGCTTGGCGTAACAGTGAAGCCCGTATCGGGAGGGAGCGGAGGTTTCATTGATAACATAATAAACGTATTCACAGCCATAACCGGTGGAACGGTTGCGCCAGGTGGAGGAGGCGGTGGCGGAACAGTAGGCACTCCGAGTGGTTCCATTGAGACGACCACGAATACCGCGCCGGCGGTAATCAGCCCGTTCGTTGTCGCGTCCGGCGGAGAAGTAGCTATAATCGGTAATTACAAAATACATACATTCAGATCAGGCGGAGTATTTACGGTGGCATCTGCTCCAACAAATGGAACAGTAGAAGTTTTGGTGGTTGCAGGGGGAGGAGGCGGTGGCGGAAAAAATATTGCCGGCGGAGGTGGAGGAGGTGGTGTTGTTTATAACTCCAGTTATTCGGTCTCGTCGCAAACTTACCCAGTAGTGGTCGGTTCGGGGGGATTTGGTGGGACAAACAACAATAATGGCATAGCCGGCAATAATTCGGTTTTTGGAACGATTACGGCAGTAGGCGGCGGATATGGCGCGCATGGTGTTCCAACAAATAGTGCTTGGACCGGTGGCAATGGCGGTTCCGGCGGTGGAGGAGGCGGAACGGACTCAGGGCCTGGTTCACCAGGTGGTTCCGG
>JBBUAX010000056.1:0-1043 GCA_038058515.1 Patescibacteria group bacterium | reverse complement strand
GGCGATTAAAAACATCAAGATCGACAAGATGATCTCGGGGGATGGGAGAAAGGCCCTTTTGTTGACCAACCCGGAGGGATGGATTTATCCTGCCACCATTTTTCCGACAGTCAGTCTGGACGATGCCGATGGGTACTCGGTTTACAGAAACCTCGGGCTTTACGGCGCTACGCCGGCATCTTACTCGTCCACTCATAATCAGTATTACGTCGGAGATGGAACCTGGTGGTTTATGACGCCCAGCGGCGCCGTCACAGGAGCCTGGTGGAGGTTGAAGGCGGTAGGAAGTGCGGCGGACGGCGGTCCGTTGTATAGTGGCGATCTTATTCCTCCTTCTGACCAATCGCCTTATGATTTTGGCGAGGCTTGGCCGGAGAACACTGTCGGCGGGACGAATCCAGGTCCGTTCGGGAGTGACTATTGGTCTCACTTTGTTCCTGATCGGTGGGGACGATACGCCCTGTTCGGTAACGGCGATACCAACCCTATTGGTCCCGGCGTATGGGACATCGCCAACCATATCTACTCAGTGGAGACATTCGGCGGCAGCTCCCAGCATCACGATTGGCACGGATTTACAGACTACTTCGTTGCTTCTGAGGGTAGAGGAGGTTTCATCCGCTCAGCAAAATATAATGACCCAAATTCAATGTTCAATGTTTCCAGCTCGTACACCAGATACGACGGCGGGACCTCTTATGAGACGTTGACCCGTCCCGGCCAGAGCCCTGACGGGACCAAGGTGTCCTGGCACAGTGAGTTCCTGAACGGTCAGAATATGCCCGACGTCTTCTGGTCCGTAGTCTATTATCCTTATCCGCCCACGGATTTAGGCGCCGCTAGTGCCGCGGGGAGCGGAGTCGCCTTGAGTTTCCTGCCGCCGAAGTACACAAACCGGCGATGGATCGACCCGGCCACCGGGAAGATCGACGAGGTCAACGGCGAGGTGCTCTATGCCCGGGAGATCAAGCAGTACCACGTGTGGCGATCGGCGAGTTCCACGATGGGTTGGGACACGGTGGGGACGGTGGCGGCGGAATACG
>JBBUAX010000055.1:0-10167 GCA_038058515.1 Patescibacteria group bacterium | reverse complement strand
TATAGATGCCAGCTATCTGTGGTGGAAGTACAGCCAGCCGGAGCCGCTGATTTGTCCCTTGGGCAATGACTGCAGTGCGGTTTTGGACAGTAAGTGGGCGACTTTTTTGGGTGTGCGCAACGAAATACTCGGCACGATTTTCTATGCTGGTATATTGCTACTCGCCTTGGGGCTGTATTTCCTGCCGGCCCAGACGGCGCTACTCGTCCTTCTGCTTAAAATCGGCGCAACCGTCGGTCTTTTGACCTCTATATTTTTAGTCGGGGTTCAGGTGTATATGGGCAACTATTGCCTGTACTGCCTTATATCGGCTGCGGTGAGCACAATGATTTTTGTTGCAAGCTTTTGGCTTTAGAGCAGGGCGCTTGCGGCGACAAGAACGAGGACCAGCTGGACGAACAGGCCCAGAACGGGTTCGTCACGCCAGCGGTTTTTGGTGTGCATTCGGCTGTGGAGCACCTGGTGCCACGCCAGCGGCTTTATCGGTAAGACGAAGTATATAAACTGCAGAAAATCGGGCAGGATGGCGATTAGCGCGCCACCAAGTCCGAGGAGAATATAGTCCGGATAAACAGTGTTTACGGCCAGAGCCGCGACCGCAAGGCCGCATAGAAAATCAGAGCCAATTCTCAAGGCGTCTTTTAAGGAATTCATACTCAAAGTAAACCGTCTGCGGAGCGGGTCGCGGGAATCTCTGTGTAGGGAGAATATGCCGTAGTCCCAGTGAGGGATAGTATCCAGTAGATAATGGCTTAAAAGCGCCGCGGCCATACCCAGGGCCGGTTCTTGTCTTAAGGCAACCGCCGCGGCCGCGCCCCAGACCGCATGAGTGGTCAGAGTCATGCCACTATTCTACCAAAACGGCGTTTGCTATAATTAGAATATGGCTAACCAACAGCTAGTGGACTATATCAAACAGCAACTTCAGGTCGGGGTGACCCAAGAAGCGATCAAGAACGCTCTTATAGAAAGCGGCTGGGCGGAAGTGGATATTGCCGGAGCCATGAGTGTGGCGACCGGCGGCCCGGCCTTGGCGAGCGCACCGGCCTCAACTCCGCCTAAAACCATAAGCATTCCGGGTCTGACCTCGGCGCCAAGTTTGCCGGATGTTTCCGGAGTCAAACCCAAAATCCCGGCGATTACCAGCGATATCTTCCAGTCGAAAGCCGAGCCGGTTTTCAAGTCCGCCTCACCAGGGATGGCCACTCAACCGGTGACCCCGATCAGCATCGGTGTGCCGATGGTTAAAAAGGAAAAATCATCCAAGTCGGTGTGGGTTCTGACGATATTGCTCGGCGTGCTTGTGGTCGTTCTCCTCGGAGGGATGTTCTATCTTTTTTCCCAAAACAAGAAACTTAGCGAGGACCTGATTGTCGGCGGAACCACCGAACTTTTACGGCGGATTGATTCTCTGACCGCGGATAAAAATAACCTAACTTCGCAGTTGCCACTCTTGACTTCGGAGAAAGACGAACTTTTGAAGGCCATAGATTTTTTTGCTACCCCAATCGTTGTCGGTACAAGCACTCCTAAAGAGACGAACGCGTCAGTCCGGGGCGCGCTTAGCGGCGGCGGTAAAAATCCATATGTGATTACCACCAAATACCGGGTAGAGATAATCGTCAAAAACTCCAAGGACTCCAAGGTGATCGCGCTCCTCGACCCCCTGGTGGGTACGGCGGTGGAGGTTGACGGTACCCATGCTTATGCTTCGCGTGAATTTACGGTTACGTCGGTAAACGGCGCCAAAGTAGAGCCGGAAACAATGGCAACCTCGACGCCCCCCAAAACACCATAGCTTATCCGCGCTTATCCGCCTTCGCCCGCCGTAGCGGGCTACAGCGGACAAGGTCCGCGGTCGGCGAAGGCGGGGTTCTATCCGCGTCCATCCGCGTTTAGTTCGTAGTAATTGCCCAAACTTAATATATCCGCTTCGCGGAAGTGCTTGCCTATAAGCTGGAAGCCGATAGGTAAAGACGCTGATCTGCGCTGATTGTCCACGTTTATCCGCATTCTTACCGGTACGGAGATGGCCGGGAGGCCGGCAAGATTTACCGGGCCGGTGAAAATATCCTCAAGATACATAGCTAGCGGGTCGTCGGCTTTCTCCCCGATCTTGAAGGCTGGCGTTGGAGCAACCGGAGTGATTATTACGTCAACCTCGCCGAAGGCCGAGGCAAAATCATCGCTTATCAGTCGCCGTGCCTGCTGCGCTTTTTTATAGTAAGCGTCGTAGTAGCCGGAGGACAGCACGAACGTGCCCAAAATTATCCGGCGCTTAACTTCCGGGCCGAAGCCGCGGCCGCGCTGCTTGAGGTAAATATCCCATAACGCGGATTGACGCGGACTTGACGCAGACAGACGCTGACTTCCTTCTTCTGCGTTATTCCGCGCGTCATTTCTGCGTTGTTCTGCGGCGCGTATCCGCGAATAGCGGATGCCGTCAAAGCGCGCAAGGTTGGCGCTTACTTCCGCCGGCATGCTCAAATAATAAGAGGGTACGGCATATTTGGTGTGCGGCAGGGAAATTGGCCGTATGGTTAGCCCCGCCCCTTCAAAAAACTTGACCACCGATTCCACTGCCGTTTTTACCGCCGAATCCACGCCTTCAATAAAATATTCTTTAGGCACGCCAATTTTCATTTTCTTTAGCGTGCCGGTGTCGGTGACCAGCAGGTTCTCATAGTCCGCCTCGGTGCTGGTCGCATCCAGGCTGTCCCGGCCGGCGATGGCCTTAAAGAGAATTGCCGCGTCTTCCACGGTTTTGGTTATGGGACCGATCTGGTCCATGCTGGAGGCCATAGCAATCAGGCCGGAACGGGAAACTGCGCCATAGGTTGGTTTGAGTCCGACTGTGCCGCAGAATGAGGACGGCTGGCGGATGGAGCCGAAGGTGTCTGAACCCAGGGCGGCGAGGGCCATGTCCGCGGCCACCGCCGCAGCCGAACCGCCGGAGGAACCGCCCGGTACCCTTTCTAGATCGTGCGGGTTGCGGGTTATCTTGAATCCGGAGTTTTCGGTCGACGCGCCCATGGCAAACTCATCCAGATTGGTCTTGCCCAATAAGACAGCATGTGCGGACCTAAGTTTTTGGATGACACCGGCGTCATAACTCGCAATATAGTTTGCTAAAATCTTGGAAGCGGCAGTAGTTTTCTCTCCGGCGATGAGGATATTGTCTTTGATAGCCAAAGGCAAGCCGGCCAGTTCGCTAAGTTCTTCATCGGCGGCGATAAGTTTATCTACTTCTTCGGCTTCGCGCACGGCGGCATCGGCGCGTACTTCTAAATAAGCGCCGATATCTTTATCTCGAGCTTCAATGTTTTTAAGATAGGCCTCGGTTATTTCCTTGGCGGAAAATTGTCTGCCGCGCAGCCCCTCGCCTAAATCTTTGATGGTTAATGCAGTAAGATTCATTATTCGCGATTACTCCCCCGCGATTACTCTTCTCCGCCAGAGGCGGACCCGCCTTCGGTGGGGAAAACCGGCGGTACTTTAAGGTAGCCGTTATGTTTGGACGGGAATGATTCCCGACCCTTGCCGCTATTCGTGCAAGTCCTCTCGCCATCCTCGCGGAAGACATTCTTTTGGAGAGTGCCCCCGGTTAGCGGCTCGACCCCGCTCAGGTCCAGTTTTTGAAGTTCCTCAAAATGACCCAGTATTTTTTGGAGGTCGGCGAGTAGCCGATTTTTCTCCTCCGACGTAAGTTCAATTCTCGCCAGTTGGGCCAGATGGTATATGGCTTCCGGGGAAATAGGCGAAGACATACGAGGATTTTAACGCGCTCTGAGTTTTTTAACCAGTTTTTTAAATATCCGGCCGCGCTCCGTGTAATTTTGGAACTGGTCAAAGCTGGCGGCACCGGGGGAGAGAAGAATCACCCAGCTTTTAGCTTTTAGCTTATAGCTTTTAGCATAGCGGTAAGCGGTTTTTACCGCCGATACTATATTTCTCACCATTTTTATCGGCACGCCTGCGGGACGGATGGTGTGGGCTATTTTTTGGCGGTTTGCGCCGTAGAGAACCACCAGTTTCACCGAGGATCTACAAAGCGCCTCGGCCACGGGTTTGTATGACAGCCCTTTGTCGTAGCCGCCGGCGAGAAGCACTACGGGTTTGTCACCGAAGGCCTGGATGGCGGCAGCGGTGGTATGGGGATTGGTAGAGGCGGAGTCATTATAGAAGTGGATATAAGCGGATTTCAGCGATATTTTGCGGATGAGTTCCAGGCGGTGTTCCACGCCGCGGAAATTCGCCAGCGTCCGGAAAATTATTTTGGGCGGAATTTTCAGATATTCCGCGACTGCGGCGGCTACTGCGGCGTTTTTGAAATTGTGTTCGCCCGGAATCTTGAGTCCCCAGCTTTTGGCAAAAAGCGGTTTGGGCGTAAACACCGGGATTTTTTTGCCCCGTCCTAGGTGGGCCAATTTACTGGAGATCGGGTTGGGCGGCAGATAGAAAACTACGTCGTTGCGTTTTTGATGGCGGGTTATATTGCCTTTGGCGGCGTAGTATTCGTTCAAGCTTCCGTGCGCGTCTTGGTGTTCCGGGAAAATATCCAAAAGCACGGCGATATGCGGCGAGACGTCCATATCCTGAAGTTGGAAGCTGGATAATTCCAAAACCACCAAGGATTTTTTATCTAGGCGTTGCAGGATATCCAGCGCGGAAGTGCCGACATTGCCGGCTAAAAAGACCCTAAAACCGGCTGCCTTAAGAATCTTATAAATTAAGGTAGCGGTGGTGGTTTTGCCTTTGCTGCCGGTAATGCCGATTATTTTCGCCCCTTTTCGATCCGCCGCCTCAAAGAAAAGCTTCACGGCGCTGGATATTTTCGTTCCGTCGCGGCGGGCTTTTTTTAGCTGGGGCAGGTTGTAGGGAATGCCGGGCGAACGGAAAATCCAGTCAAAACCGGAGAGATTGGACAGGTATTTCCCGCCCAGCCGGGATTTAACGCCAGCCGGAACTTTTGTCTTGGCGTTCTCATCCAGAACCCATGTCTCATTCTCGTCCGCGTTAATCCGCCTTCGCCCGCCGTAGCGGGCTACAGCGGACAAGGTCCGCGGTCTGCGAAGGCGGGGTTCCATCCGCGTCGGTCCGCGGCTCTTCAAATACTTGAAGAGCGATTTACCTTCGCGTCCAAAACCGAGGATGGCGATTTTCATAGGAACTTCCTCGTCTTGTTTTGTTTTACATCTGACACCATATCCTTCAGCGAAATTAAACTCCAAATTATATTAAGCGCCAGGAAGGGATAGCTGTGCAATGACCACGCGTAGACAACCAGCAATATGCCGCCCAGGAGATTGAGCAAATCGTAAGCGAGGCTGTCGTCCCTAATAATATGTTTCTGGTTCAGGAAGAATGCCAGAAGAATTATAGCCATTCCAACAAACCCTCCAATACTGGGAATATTCATATGTGCCTGCGGGAGGAATCGAACCTCCGACGTTCGCTTTATGAGGGCGATGTTCTGCCACTGAACTACGCAGGCAATTCATGGTTATTTTTAGCATTTAGGCGAGATTTTGACAATTGTGAGCGTAGGTCTATAATTTACCTGCTTGAGCGCAATAGTGCGCACGAACGCGGGCCGCTCAAAAGGCGGGCCTCGCGCCGGACGCGGGAGGGATGGGAAGTGGTTTTCCGAGGAGCCCCATAAGCTCCGGAAGCGGGTTCGACTCCCGCCCCCGCAACATTCAAATTTTGTCTAAAACCTGGGTTCTGCTAGGATAGAAAAAGGCATCAACCCAACCTAAAATATGGCTGAAACCGCGCCAAAACCAGAAAGCGACATTCTCCGGAAAGCCAGAGCGGAGCTTTTGAATTTACAGCGGGAGAACGAATTCAAAAACGAGAAGGATCGCAACCCGCATTGGGAATCGATCAACTTGGATGAATTGACCGAACAGGAAGCTGGGTTTTGGCGCGCCCTTGTCGAGGCAAGGAGCGAAGAGGACTTAAGAGTATTGTCTAGGCGTCTCATGGAATACCTGGGGGAAATCAGGCCAAGAATGGAAGAAGAGAGAGCGCGCGACCCAGAGGCGGGTCCGGCTAAGATGCACGCCGCCGCATTTTTAGGTTTACTGCAGAATAAAATTCAAAGCAAGACCGGGAGTCTATATCACGATGATTATCTTGACCGCAGGTAAACAGATATTTATCATCTAGCTACGGTTATGGCTAAAGAAATAATTATTGAAGACAAAGAAGAGAAAGTTTTACTAGAGGAGCTTCAGAAGAAAACCGACCCGGAGGCGGTCAGAATTAAAAGATTTCTCTCCATGCCCGACCTCTCCCGCACTCCCGGCAGCCCGCTCAAGGAGATCGTCGACCGCACGCTCCAGGTCAAAAGCCTTCAGGGATTTGACCTGATCAAGATTCCCGAGATCGTTCCGGCGTACGTGACCTTCGATCTCTTTAACATGCCGCCAGGACACCCGGCACGCAGCAGGTCGGACACGTACTACGTGAACGACGACTACATCCTGCGCACCCACGACACGGTGATGTGGTACTACTATCTGAACCACCCGGCGATCAAAGAAAAGATCAGGAGGGGTAAGCCGCTTGGCGTGATATGCTACGGCAAGGTGTATCGCAAGGACGAGATCGACCGTAAACATATGAACGTGTTCCACCAGATAGGTGGACTGTACCTCGTGCCCGACAAGGAAAAGACGCTGACACTCAACGACCTGAAGGCAGTCCTTGTCGAAATCGCACAGAGCATTTTCTGGCCCGACGTTAAGTATCGCTTCAATGTTGACACGTTCCCCTACACCGATCCGAGCCTGGAGATGGAAGTGGAAATTAATGGGCAGTGGATCGAGATGCTGGGGTGCGGCATGCCGCGCAAGAGCGTGCTCCAGAACTTCGACCTTACCAACTACAACGGCTGGGCATTCGGTTTTGGCCTGGAGCGTATGGTGATTGTGAGCATGGACCTGCCGGACATCCGCCTTTTGTGGTCCAATGACCCTAGAATAAAACGCCAGCTGAAGCTGGGCAATAAATTTAAGGAAGTCAGCAAATATCCGGCCATTACCCGCGACATTTCCTTTGTGGTCGGCACCGATTTCTCTCCCAATAATTATTTTGACCTGATTCGCGACTTAGGCGGTGATTTAGTGGAGGAGGTTTCGCTTTTGGACAAATACGAAAATCCGGATAAATTCGGCAGCGGCAAAATTAGCTACACCTACCGGATCATTTATCGCTCCAACGAGCGCACCCTGCTTACTGAAGAGATAGAGCTGATTCAGGCCAGGATTGCGGAGGAAACCAAGAAGCAATTCGGCGCAGAGATAAGATAAACATGCGCGCTACAATGCCGCCGGAAGTGAGAAAAATAGCCGAGGCCCTACGCCAGACGGGTTTCAATGCATATTTGGTCGGCGGCTGCGTGCGCGATTTATTGCTTAGCCGCGAACCCAAGGACTGGGATATAGCTACCGATGCCCGGCCGGAGGAGATACAGAAGATTTTTGTGGATAGTGTCTATGAAAATGAGTTCGGTACGGTAGGAGTGAAAACGGATTCGGAGAACCCGGCGCTTAAGGTGGTGGAGGTAACCACTTTTCGCTGGGAAGGCAAGTACACGGACAAGCGCCACCCGGACGAGGTGCGCTTTGCCCAAACCATTGAGGAGGATTTATCCCGCCGCGATTTTACGATTAACGCAATGGCTCTCAACCTACAACCTACAACCTACAACCTAACAACCAATCTGGTTGATCCCTATGGTGGTCAGGCAGATTTGAAAGAAAGAGTCATCCGGGCAGTGGGTACGGCCGAGGAGCGTTTCAATGAAGATGCTCTGCGCTTGGTGCGGGCGGTGCGCTTTGCGGCGGAGTTGGATTTCCAAATTGAATTCAACACCCGCCGGGCCATAGAAAAACGCGCCGGTCTATTGGAGATGATTGCCAAAGAGCGCATCCGCGACGAGTTCACTAAAATGCTTATGTCCGAGCGTGCCAGCGCGGGCATAATTCTCTTAGAGGAACTGAACCTTCTGCGCTATGTTTTGCCGGAACTGCGCGAGGGCTTGGGTGTGATGCAGAACCAGCATCATATATATAGCGTTTTTGAACATCACGTGCGCTCGCTGGATTATGCCGCCAAGAAAAATTATCCGCTTTATATTCGCTTAGCCGCCCTGCTCCACGACGTGGCCAAGCCAAAAACCAAAGAAGGCGAGGGACCGGATTCCACTTTTTACAACCACGAGCGGGTTGGGGCGAAAATGGCGGTGCGCGGTTTGGAACGCCTGCATTTCTCCAAGGACTTGATTGAACAAGTGGCGCACCTCGTCCGCTACCACATGTTCTATTACAACGTAGACGAGGTGAGCGCCGCCGGCGTGCGCCGCTTCCTGGTGCGGGTTGGCCCGGAAAACGTGGACGACTTATTGAAGCTCCGGGAAGCGGACCGCATTGGCAGTGGTGTGCCCAAAGCGGTGCCGTATAAACTGCGCCACCTCCTTTATATGATCGAAAAAGTTAAGCATGACCCGCTTTCGCCCAAGATGCTCAAAATAGGCGGTGAAGACGTGATGCGCATCGCCAGCATCACTCCCGGGCCGCGCGTCGGCTGGATGCTTAATATACTCTTGGAAGAGGTTCTGGACGACCCGGCGAAAAACGAGCGCGGCCATCTGGAAAATCGGGTGGCAGAGCTGAATCGTATGACCGATGCCGACCTCACCGCCTTGGCGGAAAAAGCTAGGGAGAAAAAAGACGAATCCGAAAAGGGGATAGAGGAGGAGATGAAAAAGAGGCACTACGTTAAGTAGATGCTTAGATTATTGGGCCATTGGCTGCACGATTATTGGCATGCTCTGCGCGGCATAGGTAACATTTTGGTCTATAGAGAACCGCCAGCTCATTATCTGGGGCATGTGGTAGCCGGCAAGGCCCCGGTCATCTTGATCCCCGGCGTCTACGAGAAGTGGCAGTTTCTAAAGGCCGTAGCCGACCCAATTTCCCACTGTGGCCATCCGGTTTATGCTTTAACCCATATCAGCTACAACCTAAGGGAAATTCGCCACCTGTCGGAACTGGTTTGGAAATTGATTGAGCAGGAAGAATTGCATAATGTGGTGCTTTTGGCTCACAGCAAGGGAGGCTTGGTTGGGAAGCGCATCTTAGCTTCTCATAATAGCGATGGACGGGTCAAAAAACTCATTGCGATCGCTACGCCGTTCTCCGGATCAGAAGCGGTGCGATTTCTACCGTTTAAAAACCTCAGCGAACTTCATCCCCGCAGTGCAACGATTATTGAACTGAATAAAGAGAGATCGATAAATAGGCACATCGTTTCTATTTTTGGCGAATTTGACAACCATGTCTGGCCGACGGAAAGTTGTAGGTTAGAGGGGGCAAAGAACATCCAGGTACCAGTTCACGGACATCATCGGATATTGTTTGACAATGAGGTAAGAGAGTTGGTAATGGCGGAAATAGAAATGACATGATGATAGTTGGTCTGAATGGTTCGCCGAACAAAAAAGGCCGGGTGGCCAGTATGCTTGCGCAGGTCATGCGCGAGGCGGAAAAGCATGGCACCAAGACCAGGGTAATTCATTTAGCTGACCAGAGAATCCTGCCGCACAGTGGCAAGTTAAATCCGAAAACGCACGTAGAAAACACCAAAGACGATATGCCCAAGCTTCAGAAATTGGTCTTGGCGGCGGACGGCATAATTTTTGCGTCACCGACACATTGGTTCAACGTTTCCACACCAATGAAGGCATTTTTGGACCGCTTAACGTCTCTAGAGCATTATGGATTCCTTTTGGAGGGCAAGGTTGCCGGCATCATAACTTACGGCCCGCAAGGCGGGGCATTGAATGCCGCTCTGGCCATGCTTGCACCGCTCATTCATATGGGACTATCTATCCCGCCGTATGGCTTGGTTTTTGATGAGGGTCGCCAAGAAAAATGGGTTAAGGACGACTTGAAGCTCCTGGCCAAGAACGTGCTTCTACAGGTTAAGGCCCAAAAAGAACTGGGATTAAAGTGGGGCTATGCGCATGAGAAATACAAAACCTCGCCAATCGAGCTTTTGCCTGCTAATTTAAAGAAGAGGAAAAAATGAATAACCGCACCGCAAGCGGTGCGGTATCCGCACTGCGAGCGGTCGCGCGGTTATTCACCCCTCCCCATT
>JBBUAX010000054.1:0-19450 GCA_038058515.1 Patescibacteria group bacterium | reverse complement strand
AAAGCCGCTCTCAATCGGCGGGCCGATACCCAGCTTGGTGTCCGGGTATTTTTTAAGAACCGCCGCGGCTAAAATATGAGCCAAAGAATGGCGGACTTCGTCAATTTTAGAATTGACTTCGTCCCGCCGATGGCGGATATTGTCCAAATTTTCAGCGGCGTTCTTTTTTGGCATATTGCTTCATTATACGGATTTACGACGATTTTTCAAAGGGCGGGAAATGATATATTATGAAAGTAATATGTTGGACGTAGACCTGCTACGTAAAGAGCCGGACAAGGTTAAAAAGGCCATCGCCGCCAAGAACGCCGACCCGAAACTGGTGGACAACTTTTTGGTTTTAGACGAGGAATGGCGCAAGATGACGGCGGAATTAGAGGGTCTGCGCGCGGAGCAGAACCGCTTGAGTGAAACGGTTGCCGCCCCCGGAGGGGGCGCCCGCCTCGACTCGCCGTCAAGGCGAGGCCGGGAGCCTCGCCCGGCAGCTGGGCGGGATGCGGCCAAAACCAACAAAGTCAAAATAAAAGACAGGGAGGTGGACCTAAGCGCTATTGAAAAAAAGCGCGAGGAGCTCTGGCTTAAGATACCGAATCTACCGAGTGAGGATACGCCGGTTGGCAAAGACGAAGCCGGCAACAAAGTTTTGCGCAAAGTAGGTGAGCCAAGGGTATTTTCCGCCAAAGGCGGATCCGCCTCAGGCGGAGATTTTAAGCCCAAAGACCACTTAGAGCTTGGAGAAGGCTTAGGCATAATCGATTTTGATGCCGGCGCTAAAGTCGCTGGCTCCGGGTTTTACTACCTGAAAAACGACGGAGTGTTATTAGAATTAGCCCTTGTCCGCTACGCGTTAGATTTTTTGAGGGAGAACGGTTTTGATTTGTGGCTTACCCCTGATCTGGCTCGCGAAAAGTTTTATATTGGGACAGGATACCAGCCGCGCGGCCCGGAGGCTCAGACATATGTAATTGAGAACTCTGACTTGGGTCTTGTGGCCACCGCGGAAGTCACACTTGCTGGAATACACGCTGAAGAAATTCTAGATGAAAACACCCTGCCTAAGCTCTACGCCGGTTATTCTCATTGTTTTCGACAGGAAGCCGGGGCGTATGGGAAGTATTCCAGAGGGCTTTATCGTGTGCACCAATTCACCAAAGTAGAGATGTTCGCTTACGCCAGGCCAGAGGATTCGCCGCGGATTCATGAACAACTTCTAACCCTAGAGGAAAGGCTTTGGCAGGGTCTGGGCATTCCTTATCGTGTTGTAGAAATGTGTACTGGAGACCTAGGAGCGCAAGCCGCCAGAAAATTCGATTTGGAAGCGTGGATGCCGGGCAGGGAAGATTGGGGGGAAGTCACCTCAACTTCCAACACCACTGATTATCAGGCGCGTCGATTGGGAACTAAATTGCGCCGGAGCAACGGCAAAACCGAATTTATTCATACTCTAAATGGAACGGCTATCGCTACGTCCCGAGGTATTATCGCCATTATGGAAAATTATCAGACCGCGGATGGCAAAATAGCAGTGCCCAAGGCCCTTCAGCAGTATATGGGCAAGGATATGATTGGCTAGGTTCCGGGTTGCGGTAGCCGCGGTTCGGTGATAAAAAATAACTATATGATTGCTAGGCGGGGAACGGAGCGGGCGACGAGCATGGAGGCGTCGCTTTTGGATCTGGAAGAACGCCAACTGCATAGGCGCCGCTTTGCCTGGACTCTCACAATTTTTATACTGTTTGTGCTTATGGTGACCGGCGCCGGCTGGGCGATTTTTTGGTCACCGGTCCTTAGGGTTAAAGAGGCATCGGTTTCCGGCAATAGCGAGCTGCGCCAGTCGGAGGTACTGTCTTTTTTGCGAGGCAAAATATTGGAACGCTCATCATGGTACGCCTTCTTGGGTTTTGACAATCTCCTGGTTTGGCAGGGCGACTTCAGGGATGACGAACTTAGATCAATGCCGATGGTTGAAACTGCAAGCATTAGCCGCAGTTTTCGCGATGGTATGGTGACAATTAATATCGTGGAGCGCAAGCCATTCGGGGTTTGGTGTTTTATGGGAACGCGGATTAACGCGGATGTGGGAGAAACGCGGATGAACGCGGATGGCGTCCGCGGGAATCAACGTATAGATCCGCGAGAATCAGCGTCTAAATGTTTTTGGTTTGCCAAGAACGGGATAATTTTAGGACCGGCGCCGCTGGTGGAAGGCAATATTATCCCGCGGGTATCGGATTATGTCCGGCCAAAGGCGGATTTGGGCGAGAAAGTATTACCCCCGCAATTTCTGCCGAACCTCATGTTGATTCTAGAGACGCTGGACGCTTCCGGCTTGAGCATCAAAGAAGTTCGTTTGGATAGTTTGGAGGATCAGGAAATTAAGGTTCTGACTTACGACGGGCCGTCTCTATATTTTAGCCTGCGTTTTCCGGCAGCAACTTCGCTGGCGGTCATCCGTTCGTTTCTGACCAAGCCGGATGATTTCCGCCGCCTGGAATATTTGGATTTTCGGGTGGAGAACAGGGCGTACTATAAATAGTAAGTAGTAAAGGGGATGGAATTCGTCGCAATTCTCCATAATATCCGCAGTTTGCATAATGTCGGCTCCATTTTCCGGACGGCGGACGCGGCCGGGGTAAAGAAAATATATCTCGGCGGCATCACTCCGGCGCCAACGGATGTTTTCGGACGGGTGCGGCCGCAGTTTGCGAAGGTCGCCCTAGGCGCGGAGAAGTACGTGAAATGGGAAAAGATACGGCACACTGCGGAGGCCGTCGCCCGCCTGAAAGACAGGGGTTATAAGATCTTGGCTGTGGAACAAAGCCGGCGTTCGCTCCCGTATTATCGCGTCCGGCCAGGCAGCCGGGACAAAGTCGTGCTGCTTATGGGCGCGGAGGTGAAGGGTTTACCGCCGGCGCTTCTTAAAAAATGCGATAAAATTTTAGAGATTCCCATGCGCGGCCGCAAAGAATCGCTTAATGTCGCCGTGGCGTTTGGCATCGTGGCATATCATTTGTTTCTCTGCGAGAGCCCTGCCCGTTACGGGCAGGGTGAATCGCAGCCAAGAAACAAATGATAAGATAACTTGTTATAATTAATCGATGTTTAAGAATTGGATGATAGTTGCCACCATTGTAATTCTCGCCATTGCCCTTGTGGCCTATTATTTTTTTGATTTCGGTAAGCCGCTTGCGGTAAAACGCGCGAGAGTGCTTGTAAACGACCGGACGTTCAATGTGGAAGTCGCGGATTCCGCGCCCCAACAGATGCGCGGACTCTCCGGCCGGGAGAGCTTGCCGGAGGACAGCGGCATGCTCTTCGTTTTTAACTATGCGGGCATGCAATCTTTCTGGATGAAAGATATGCGTTTTCCCATAGACATAATCTGGATAAAAAGCGAGCGCATCATAGGTGTGGAGAAAAACGTCCCACCCCAGCCGGACAAGTCGGTTTTTGGCCTGAAGATCTATACATCACCGGAGCCGGCCGACCGGGTTTTGGAGATAAACGCGGGATTAGCGGATAAGTACGGCTTTAAGCCGGGGGATACGATACGCTTTGAACCGTAGTGCGCAGGGGGTTATAATCTACTCATGATTAAAATGCGCGTAGCCATAAACGGTTTCGGTCGCATTGGGCGGCTTTTTCTGCGCAGTGCTCTGGGTCAGCCGGAGTTGGACATTGTGGCCATAAACGACCTGGGCGACCTGGAAAATCTGGCCTATCTTTTTAAATACGACACGGTTTACGGGCGCTACTCTGAAAAAGTGGAGGCGGCGTCCGGCGTCCTCACGGTCAAGGGTAAGAAGATAAAAGTTTTACAGGTAAAGGACCCCGGTGCTCTGCCCTGGAAAGATTTGAAAGTGGATCTAGTGGTGGAAGCCACCGGATTTTTTGAGTCCTACGAAAAGGCCAAAGTTCATATTGAAGCCGGTGCCAAACGGGTGGTGATTACCGCTCCGGCCAAAGATGCCGACGGCACCGAGGAAAAAACGGTGCTAATGGGCGTGAACGAGGGCGAACTGCGAACCGCAGTTTTGACTTCCAACGGCTCGTGCACGACCAACGCCGCTTCCCCGGTGATTCAGGTGATGTCCGAGAATCCCGGGATAGCCAAAGCGGTTTTAAACACGGTGCACGGCTATACTGCCACCCAGAACTTAGTGGATGGGCCGGTTAAGAGCGGGCCGGACTTCCGGCGCGGCCGGGCGGCGGCGCAGAATATCGTGCCGTCCACAACCGGCGCGGCGATTGCGGTCACTCGCGCGATTCCATCGCTTAGCGGCAAGTTTGACGGTATCGCTCTCCGCGTGCCGATTGCGACCGGTTCTATTGCCGATATTACATTTCTTGCCAAGCGCAAGGTGACCGTGGAGGAAGTCAATGATACTTTCCGCAAGGCATCTAAAGAACCCCGCTGGCAGGGGATTCTTACGGTGAGCGAAGACCAGCTGGTGTCCTCGGATGTTATTGGCGAACCGTACGGCTCCATAGTGGATTTGAATTTCACCAAGGTGATTGACGGGGACTTGGTCAAAGTGCTTGCCTGGTATGACAATGAAGCCGGCTACGTGGCCACGCTCATAAAGCATATTTTGGCCATCGCCGCCATAAGCTAAAAAGCTAACGAAGCTAGCGCAGCTAGCAAAGCTAATGAAGCTAACGCAGCTAATGAGCTATAAGCTGATTAGGCGGCCTATCCTAATCGCAATTTGCATGGTTGGAGTAATGATCGCGCCGCTTGGCGCATCGGCGCAGAGCCAGAATGTTTTTCGCACCTGGACGACGGACTCGCCATTCCGGTTTTTCTTTATCGCCAACGAGCGCATTAACAATTTTTTTGAGACGAACATCGGACCGCTCACCGGCAGTCGCCCGCCACAGACAAACCTCATTCAATCCGGAAGCAGTATCCCGTTTGCGCCCTGGCTTACCCAAAATACGAACCAGCTCTGGCATTCGTCGTCACAAAGTTTTGAATCCATAAAAGACGGATTTATTGCTTTTATCCGCGGGTTGTGGAATATCCTCAAAGATATATGGGTATTTCTATGCGGTCTGTGGCCCGGTTAAAGACGTAACCCAGACTTGCCTCCCCCCATTATATGAGTTAAGATTAGTAATAAGGCCGACAATAACTAGAACTCATCTCATAAATTGGTGCTTCTGCGTAGATCAGCTTCTATCGCGGTAGAAGCGGAACAACACAGAAGGGTGCGCAGAACAACGCTGAAAAATCCATTTTGGAGATAGCTTCTAAATAAACATGAAAAAAGCAATTCTGCGGTCCGTCGTAATATTAAGCGCCTTGGCATTAATTGTGCCCGGCGTCGGTTTGGCGCAGACGACGCAGTCCAGTCAGGTTCAGCCCCAGGTAACGGCTCAAACTCAACAGCAAACACTTTATGAACAGATACAAGCGCTGCAAGCGCAGTTGCAGGCCTTGCAGCAACAGGTTAAGAACCAACCCTCTGTCTCCGGCGGCGGCACGGTTCCCCAGTCCCAGCAAGTAGAAGTTCTTCAAAAAGTGGCGGTTCCACAGACCACCAACGCCCAGCAAGTTGTCGGTTCCATATCCGGATTCGAGACCAATCTGTTTTTCGGAATGAAAAACAACCCGGCGGTCTCCGATATGCAGGAGTTCCTGACCGACCAGGGGTTCTATGCCGGGCCAATTAGCGGCAACTTTTTCCTCATGACCGTAGAAGGGGTTAAGAAATTCCAGAAGGCCAACGGAATTAATCCCACCGGCTATTTCGGCACGAAAAGCCGGGCGGTGGCCAATCAGATACTTAGCAATTTAATCAGCATAATTTGTCCGCCGGAGGAGGGCTGCGAGGATTATAAATTGCCCGTGCCACCGGAGTTGCCAGTTCAAGAGTTAAAAATTTATACCGATTCTGATTTGCGCGGGAGCGTGGGCCAAAGTTTTTCTGCAACGTTCCGAGTAGCCGGCGGCTCCAGGAGTTATGAGGTAAGGGGCGAGGGCCAAGTTCCGGGCCTGGTCTGGAGCAGCAGCGGCAACTGTCCGCAGGGAGCTTACTGTCTCATAGAGGCGGGCTTGGTATTTTTGAACGGTACTCCCACCCAAGCTGGGAAATTCAACGTTATCATAATCGCCCGGGACCAGGTTTTCGCGGACTGCCCGAATTTGCCCAATACCGGCACTTGCCCCATGTCTTTGAATCGGGTTCGCTATGGCAAAGCCAGCTTCACGGTGGTGATTCAGGGACAGGGTTCTGGTACCGCTCCGGTTATAAACGGGGTCAAGGGGCCGACCACGCTTAAGGTTGGCGAAGAGGGGATTTGGACGATAAACGCATCCGACCCCAACAACAGCTCGCTTAGCTATTCTGTTGTGTGGGGAGACGAACAAATTTTGATGGAAGGCAGAGCCATGAGCGCTTTGGTCGCGCCTTACCGCCAAACCACAACTTTCTACCATGCTTATGCAAGTGCCGGGGAGTTTACCCCAGTATTCCGGGTGGCTAACGACCAAGGTTTGGAAGCCAAGACCAGTATCAGCGTAAGGGTCGGTGATGGGGGATATTATGGGCGTCCGACATATGGCGTAGAGCCAAGCGGGACCTTGGTGCGCGGCCAGGCCTACAACCTCTATGGCACAGTAACCGGTGCCAAACCGAATAGTCGGGTGTACTTCTTCCTGCAGCGGCCGGATGGGACAATAAAGTACGACAATAATAACGATATCTTGGCCGGAACCAATAAAAATAATTCTACCGACGCAAACGGCAACTTCAGCTTGTACACCTATCAGGCAATTGCCAACGAGGGACAGAACGGAACTTATACTTCCTGGGTATCCGTGGGCGGAATGGAATCCAATAGGTTGTACCACAATGTGGTTTTGGGTAGCAGCGTTCAGGTGCTCTCGCCGAACGGCGGGGAAACATGGACAAAAGGAACGACGCAGACGATTAAATGGCAGGACAATACAGCTACTCCGGGTTGTCCAGTCGGAGCATACTGTGTTTCTCCTGCGCCGAAGTATTACGACATCCAACTATTCTCATACTATCCGCCTTGCACCGGGAATATCTGCCCAATGTACTATCCGATGCCAGAGACACGCATTATTGCGAAGGGTGTTTCTGGTTTTTCGTATGAATGGACAATTCCAAACTGCACCGCTAGTAACCCGTGCTCTTCAAATTTTGAAATAGGGGCAGGTTCATACACGATTCAAATTTGTCAAACCGGCTCCACAACCTGCGACTCAAGTGATAGTTATTTCAAGATAGTAAGTGGTTCAACCGGCAGTAATCATGCACCAATAATTGGAGCATTTCCAGTTTCTGCTAATCCTCCTGTAGGTCAATTATTTAGTTTCACTGCCAACGCTACTGATGCTGACAATGATAATCTTTCATGGTCAGTTAATTGGGGAGAAAGTGGACCAACAGCAACAGGAGTTTGCCCTGTGAACCCGCCTACCGGTACCGGTCAAAATTGGAATTTTAGCGCGTCTCATACTTGGATGAATGCCGGAAGTTATAATGTTACGGTATATGTAAATGATTGTCGTGGCGGTACAGCTGAAACTTCATTTACGGTGAATGTGGGTGGAACAACAACCTCGCTTACCATCACCACCAATTCGCCTCTGCCCAATGCCAAAGTCGGTACAAGTTATGAAGCTACAATAAAAGCTACAGGCGGAACCGTTTCTAATTATGGTTGGTCTCGTGCAGGCTCATTGCCACCAGGACTTGCGGGTAGCGTGTCAATAGAATTACATGATTATAAAATCATAGGCACTCCGACCACGGTAGGTACTTACACATTTATTCTTACTATTGCTTCGGGTGGTAATTCAATAGCAAAAACATTTACTCTGACCGTGGATCCGGCAACCGGTTCTGGTATTACGCTTATTTCGCCGAATGGCGGGGAAACTTTAGTTAAGGGCACCCCCTACACAATTCAATGGACTGGTGGTTATTCTACTATAACCGATCCTTCGCGAAGCATGGCGCTGAAGCTGGTAAAAGAAGATGGCGTAACCCAAGTAGGTTGGATTCAATTCGGCAATCAGCCGAGCGGTTCATACTCTTGGGATCCTGCCAAAGTAAGGTCAGCTATTGGTTATCCGTATAACGTCGATGTTCCTGACGGAAAATACAAAATTAGCGCGATTGATTATAACAGTCCACAAGGTACTACAATTGCCTACGATATCAGCGACGCGCCGTTCACGATTGTTTCTGGAACGGCAACTGAACAGTTGACCATCACCACTTCATCTCCACTTCCGAATGCGAAAGTCGGGCAAGTTTATTCGGCAATGGTTCAGACTAACGATATTTCTTATCCAATTTCTGGGTATCTATATAGCGTAACCGCCGGTTCCTTGCCCCCAGGTTTATCATTGGGTGGTCCCTGCAGTGCGAATATTTGCACTGGGATAGCTGGAACTCCCACCACCGCTGGCACGTATACCTTTACTCTTACGTTTACAGTTGGAACAGTCACAGCCAGCAAGCAATTTATACTTACGATAGATCCGCTTTCTCCCATCACTCTGCCGCTTTTAACTCCCCAAACCCCAGAGCAGATGGCCAACACGCTGGAAGCAGCCAAGGCAGTTTTGGAACAACTTAGGGCGCTTATACGCTGACCCCAGAACTGATTTGCTAGAACCGAATATCAGCTTTCGGGCAAGTTCCGGTTTTTGGTATACCCCGTTAGAAGCTCATTCTCCGTGAGAACGGCAGTCGCCTTGGGCGACTTGCTTCTAAACGGGGTATAATTAACCAGTGGTTATTTACTTTGGCGCGGACCATCGTGGTTTCAATTTGAAGCAGGGACTTATCGCCTTTCTAGGCAATCAGGGCTATGAGCTGGCGGATTTGGGCAACACCGTTTTGGACGAGGGCGATGACTACCCGGATTTTGCCGCGGCGGTGGCCAAAAAAGTGAGCTTGAATTCGGAGCAGAGCCGGGGGGTGCTTATTTGCGGCTCGGGAGTAGGCATGGATATTGCTGCCAATAAATTCCGCCACATCCGCGCGGCTTTGGGCTTTTCCGCCGACCAGGTGTTTGATGCCCGTCACGATGATGACGTGAATATTCTGTGCCTGCCGGCTGATTTTATAAGCGACCAGGACGCGCAGAAAATGCTCAAAGTATTCCTGGAAACACCTTTTGCCGATGACGCAAGATTTCGCCGCCGCCTGGAGAAAATAAGCCAAATTGAAAATGAGTAAGTACGCTACGAAATACGAATTGATACGAATGATATATGACACCGTTTTGCATGCCCTCATCGTTTCGTAGTTCATAATAAATCCAATGGAAGTCATCCCAGTAATCAATTGTCCCGATCTGGACTGCGTGGTCAAGACCGTCCATAAACTGGAGGATTTCCTTCTGGCCGGTTCCTGGGTGCATCTGGACGTGTCCGATAGCCGCTTCACTTATGGCAAGAGCTGGGGAGAGGCAAAATATTGGCCGAAGCTAAAATCGTCTTTCAAGCTGGAGGTACATTTAATGGTAGAGGAGCCAGAAAAAGCAGTGGAGGAGTGGCTGGAGGCCGGCGCCAAGCGAATAATCATTCACTACGAAGCTATTTTTAATCCTGGACTGCGTTTTCACGAAGTTAACCCGAATGAGGTTTGGGAAGAAATTCGAAACAAATGCGTGGCCCGGGGCGCGGAGCTTATGCTGGCCATAAATCCGGAAACGCCGGTGGAGATGCTTAGCCCGCTGCTTAGCAAAATATCCGCGTTTCAGGTGCTGGCGGTTAACCCTGGTCCGGCCGGGCAAATATTCCTTATGCCCAGCTTGAATAAAATAAAATTTTTGCGGGGCAAACTGCCCAATGCTAAAATTGAAGTGGATGGCGGGATAAATCCGGAAACCGCCAGATTAGCTAAGGCGGCTGGCGCAAGCATTTTGGCTTGCGGCACATATATTTTGAAAAATTCCGATCCGGACGGAGCGTATCATGCGCTCCAATCCATATAATATGCGTACGTCCCACAAGGTAAAACAGCTTATTGCGAGCAAAGATTTGCATGAGGACAAAATCCGCTTTCTGGAAGAAACGGCCAATTTTGTCCGTCAGGACATCATTAAGATGCTGGTTGCCGCCGGCTCCGGCCATTCCGCGGGACCTTTGGGTATGGCCGATGTTTTGACCGCGTTTTATTTTCATATTTTAAACCACGACCCCAAGCGGCCGGGCTGGGGCGAGCGTGACCGGCTGGTTTTGTCCAACGGCCACATCTGCCCGGTGCTCTATGCCGTCCTGGCGCGCGCCGGCTATTTTCGTTTGGAAGAACTTCAGACCCTGCGCCAGTTGGGCTCGCGCCTTCAGGGCCATCCGCACCGTGCGTCTCTGCCTGGCCTGGAGACCACCTCCGGCCCCCTGGGCTCCGGACTTTCCCAGGCCATCGGCATGGCCCTCGCCGCGCGTTTGGATGGCAAGCGCTATCGCATATATTGCTTGATGTCCGATGGCGAACATCAGGAGGGCAATCTTTGGGAAGCGGCGATGTTTGCCGGCAAAAATCGTCTGAACAATCTCACCGCGCTTATTGACCGCAATAATATCCAGATAGACGGCTACACCGAGAATGTTATGCCGCTCGAGCCGCTTAAGGCCAAATATGAATCGTTCGGCTGGCAGGTGCTTCAGATAGACGGGCATGATTTCCGCGCGATCATCTCCGCAACCGCCGAAGCCAAGGCAATTTATGAAAAACCGACAGTGATAATTGCCCACATCATTCCCGGCAAGGGGGTAAGTTTTATGGAAAGGGATTATAAATGGCATGGTTTGCCGCCGGGTGAAGTAAAGCACGCCGATGAGCCGCCGCCGGAAAATCAGGCGAAAATAGCCCTGCACGAACTGCGAACCCTGGGCAATAAAATAAGGTCGGAGCATGAGTAATTTGCTACGAAATACGAATTTGTTACGAATATACGAACAAAGACAACGCGATTCTTTCATTTTTTTAAATTTACAAAATAGCCATGCTTAACCCCGCTACAAAATTAAATCCTAACTTATTTGATCCGGCCAAACTTGAACATGCTCCGACAAGGGACGGATATGGCCAGGGATTAATTATGGCCGGCATAGAGAACTCCAAAGTAGTTGCGCTTTGCGCCGACCTTATGGAATCCACCCGGGCGGAGGCCTTCGCCAAGAAGTTTCCGGAGAGATTTTTTGAGTGCGGCGTAGCTGAGCAGAATATGGCGACCATCGCCGCCGGCTTGGGCATTTCCGGCAAAATACCATTCATTTCTTCCTATGCCACTTTTTCTCCGGGACGCAATTGGGAGCAGATTCGCACGACTATCGCTTACAATAATTCCAACGTAAAAATTGCCGGCCATCATGCGGGCATCTCTGTCGGGCCGGACGGGGCCACCCACCAAGCCATAGAGGACATTGCCACCATGCGGGCGATGCCGAATATGCGGGTTATCGTGCCCTGCGACGCCATTGAGGCCCGAAAGGCGACCCATGCGGCGGCGCACATCTGGGGGCCGGTGTATCTGCGTTTCGCGCGGGAAAAGACGCCGCTCCTTACCACCGAGCACACCCCGTTTATTCCCGGCAAGGCGGAGATTTTCTGGGAGTCAAAAAAACCGCAAATTTTAATAGTTGGCTGCGGGCCGCTTATGTATCAGGCGCTTTTAGCCGCTAGAGAACTAGCTAAAGAAAAAATTGAAGTTATGGTTTTGAACAGCCACACCGTAAAGCCCTTGGATGAACGGAAGATAATTGACCTGGCCAAGCTCACAAGCGCGGTGGTTACGGTGGAAGAACATTCGGTTGTTGGCGGTTTGGGTGGCGCGGTAGCCGAACTTTTGGCCAAACACGCGCCGGTGCCGATAGAATTCATTGGTATGCAGGACGTGTTCGGCGAGTCCGGTTCACCCGCCCAACTTTTAGAAAAATATGGCATGGATATAAAGAGTATAAAAATGGCTGTTAAAAAGGTTTTGAGAAGAAAATAATATATGTTCCAAAAGTTGGGAGGGCAAGCTAAAATAAGGGCGTGACACTCCGATTTTTCGGCGCGCCTAAAACAAGTTTTTTGGTATTGGAGGTCTTTAAAGACAGGACCAATGCCCTGACTTTTTATCTGGATTCCGAAAACAACGCCATCTTCGGGAAGTTCCGGGAAAATATTTCAATCCAAGACATAAAGACCAAAAAGATTTTCCGCCGGTCGGTAAAGAATATGATTATTGCCGCCGATTTCTCCGCGGCCTACACCGCGCTGGTGCCGATCAAAGCGGAGCGCGATAACCCGACCGAGCCGCTGTCCGGAACAGAACTGGAAAATCTCCTGGCCCAAGCCGTTGGCAAAACTTTCAATCAGTGCCGTTTGGTGGCGGCGCGGGAACTAGGGGTGGACGACCTAAATATAGTTTTGGTCAATAGCCGGGTGGTGAACTTCAAACTGGACGGCCATCGCGTATTAAATCCGCTGGGTTTCCAGGCGGACGAGGTTGAAGCTGTTTTGGAACTTACTCTCACCACCCGGGAGGTACTGGAACGTATCCAGGCGATATTCCGTTCCTCCGGTATAGAGCGTTTTCTGGGAGAGGCGGCTGAAAATGAACGCCAGCCGTTTTTCTTTACGGAGATATCCCGCTCCGCCTTGCTGGTTCTCCAAAGGGTTCGAGACTTGCCGCTTGGCCTGGTTTTCGTCGGTCGCGAAGAATCTATGCTGGCTACAGCGCAAAAAGCCGCGGTTGGAGAAATAATCCATCGTGTCCGGTTGCGCTGGGGTCAAGAATCGTTTTTGGACGTGATCCGGAAGGAATGGACAATTACCCCGGAGATCGCCGAAAAAATATACAAACTTTATATTCGCGGTGATCTATCACCGAAGGTTAACGGTTTTCTGCGGCGCCTGCTGGAACCGCCCCGGGACTGGCTTTGGCAAGAGTTGGCTCGCGCCAAATGTTTCGGCCGCATCTTTCTGGCATCGCCGGATGAATTACCGTTTACTTTCCCGGTCCGTAAAAAGAACCTGGTGGCCGACCTCCCGCCAATCGAAGAGATTCTGCGCCATTTCGGCTTAAATTTGGATTTGGGCGCCTGGCCGCTCCAGCCCTACGCCGTTTTCCGATTACTGGCGCCGGTTTTGGAGTCATACGGGGATAAAAGCGATTCCACCATAAATCGCTGGCTGCGGCGGCGGTTAAGTTGGCTTGGCCCCGTTAGAGGTAAGTCGCTTTGATAGGCGACTGCCTCGCCGTGGGCGAGGATCTCTAACGGGGTTGGCCCCGTCACCAGACCTGCCCGCCGTTAATCGGCTTCGGCAGGCGGGCCAGGCGGCAATTAAGTCGTTGGGCCATAGTTTTTAAACCCGAAATTTACTATAATTACAGGCGTAAGCACCATGCGCAAGTTTTTTATTGATAAAAATGATGCCGTCGCCTCGGTGGTGGAAAAAATAATCTCCGAAAAAGATCCGGAGATAGTCCTAGTCATACCCAAGAACTCTCAAGTCAAGGACTCGGTCAGTAATTTTCATCTTATTAAGCGCGAGGCGGACTCCGCCAAGAAAACGGTTACGGTGGAATCGGTGGACGAAGAAGTTCTGGCGCTGGCGCGTGCGGCCAAATTGGAAAGCATCCACCCGCTTTTAAGTGTTGGCGGACAGGAACGCTCGCTTTTGGACATCATCCCTGGCAAATCCAAAGAAGCAGCTACGCCGCGGGCGGCAAAAGCAGCTAAATCCCAATCCAGAAAATTGGAAGTTCAGGCAGAGCCGGCGCCGGCCGTAGAGATAAAAATCTCGGAATCCAAATCAGTCACCAAAGAACCGACCGTGCGGGTGGTGCGCGATGAGACCCTTCTCTTAGAAGAGTCGCCGCGCCGCCGTTTGCCGGTGAGGTTAGTAATAGTGTGTCTGGTTATCGTGGTGCTTATTGGTGGTGCGGCGTGGGTAATGAGCACGGTTTTCGCGCGGGCGGAAGTGAAAATTAATTTTAACGAAGTACCTTGGACATACAACGGGGGATTAACAGCAAGTAAAGAGGCAGTGAAAATCACCGCCGCGTCTAAGCTGGTGCCGGCGGAGATATTTCGCGATAAACGCAATTCCACCCAGTTCTTCCCGGCCTCCGGCAAGGCCCAGGTGAGCCAGAAAGCCAAGGGCAAAATGACCATTTATAACGGCTACAGTTCTCAACCACAGACGCTCGTGGCCACCACCCGGTTTTCGACCCCGGACGGTAAGATTTTCCGTTTGGATAACCAGGTGCTGGTGCCCGGCGCGGAGATCAAAGACGGCAAGATTATTCCGGCCAGTATTGATACCACCGTGACTGCGGATAAGGCCGGGACCGAATACAACGTTGGTCCGGCGGCCAAACTTACCATTCCGGGTTTTAAGGGTACGCCGCGCTACGATGCTTTCCACGGCGAACTTAAGGAAGGTACGAGCGGTGGATTTATCGGAGAACGGGCCGTGCCGACGGACGCAGATATAAATACAGCTAAAGAAAAGACCAGCCAGATTCTGCGCGCCAGTTTGGATACGAATTTGTTGGCCGGTCGGCCGAGCGAATTCAAGATATTGGACGGCGCTTCCCAGGTGGACATCGTGCGGCTGACGGTTAATAAGAACACCGACGACCAGGGCAATTTCAGCATAATGGGCGAAGCGGAGTATCGTGCCATTGGCTTTCGCGAAGAGGATATGCGCCTGCTTCTAACGGAGTTGGCTACCCAGAGTACTCCGAATTACGTGTTCCGCCGCAATCCGGAAATCAGCTATCCCGACGTTAAGGCGGACTACACTAAGGGCGAACTTAAATTTACGGTGGAGGCCAAGGGCGAATTGGTGCCGGCTTTTGACGCGGATGGATTTAAATCCTCGGTTCTTGGCCAAAACGTGAATCAGGTGCGCAATTCCATCCGTGGCCTGGAAGGACTTTCCGAGGCAAAAGTGTCGCTGTGGCCATTTTGGCTGAAGACCCTGCCCCAAGACCCTGAGCGCGTTACGCTCCAGGTAGAATAGTTATAATTTGACAATAAGGTCGATTTTCACATATAATTTCCGGGCTGATTGACATGATGAGGTTTTATGCCTTGCCCCGTCACCAGACCTGCCCGCCGCTAGTTGGCTTCGGCAGGCAGGTCGGGCACTGTCGTCCCTGCGAGAGATCTCCCGAAGGGAGACACCGCCTGGCCGCTTTCCTTGATATGACACTACCTTTCCCAAGTCGAAATTTGGGAGAAATTGCCCTAAATAATATAAAGGCGTTGTGGAAAGCGAAGTGCCCGGCTCGGTGCGGGGCCTTGTCTTTTGTTTGATTGGCGCTAAATGACCTGCCTCCAATCTCTAAATAAGAGTCGTATGGGTTTTGTGGCGTATGTCAGTTAATTCCCAGTCCATTCCTAGACAGGAGGGCGTGGTAGAAGAGGCGCTCCCAAGCCTGACTTTTCGAGTTCGGCTTGCGAGTGGCGAAGAAGCCCTCGGACATCTTGCTGGCAAGATGCGGCTGAATCGTATTCGCATTCTGCCCGGGGATAGGGTGCTTATTGAGATGGGACCGGATGGTCGGCGCGGTCGAATAGTAAGAAGACTATAAAATGAAAGTACGAAGTTCAGTTAAAAAAATTTGCCAATCCTGCAGAGTGGTCCGACGTCGCGGTCGGGTTTATGTCATTTGTAAGAATCCCAAACATAAACAAAGGCAGGGTTAGTTAACTGATTACCAACAACCAACAACCAACAACAAACTAACAGACCGTCGTCTGTTATAAGTGGTAAGTTGTAAGTTTAACTATGCGACTATTAGGTATAAACATTCCCGACAACAAGAGGGCAGAAGTGGCCCTGACTTATTTTTATGGCGTTGGTTTGAGTATGAGCCGTAAGATTTTGCAGTCCGCACAGATTGACGTAAATAAGCGGACCAAAGACCTCACCCCGGACGAGGTCAATCGTATAAAAAGCTGGATTGAAAAGAACGCGACGGTCGAAGGTGAATTGCGCCAGGTTATCCGCCGCAATATTCAGCGGCTGAAGGACTTGGGTACCTATCGCGGGACTCGACATGCGCGGCGTTTGCCGGTACGCGGCCAGCGCACCAAAACCAACTCCCGCACGGTGCGCGGCAATGTTCGTAAAACCGCTGGCAGCGGCAAGAGGAAGGTGGATCTTAAATAAACATCATGGGTAAGAAGAAAATTGCCACACAATCAGCGGAGAAGGCCATTAAAGAGCAGGCCGCAATCGATACTGCGGTTGCCAAAACAAGCCCTGGTCGAAAGGCCAAGCGGGTGGAGTTGGTGCGGGTATATATCCGCGCTTCCTATAACAACACGCTTATAACCGTAACCGATGAAAAGGGTGGCGTCCTGGCCTGGTCGTCAGCCGGCTCCATCGGCTTTGCCGGTCCGAAAAAGGCGACTCCGTTTGCAGCGTCCAAGATGGTGTCGGTGATTGCCGAAAAACTTAAGAATTACGGAGTGGTAGAAATGGAAGTTTATATGAGCGGTATTGGCGGCGGTCGTGACTCCGCAGTGCGCTCGCTTATCAATCATGGCTTTAATATTATATCCATCAAAGACGTTACCCCGGTTCCGCACAACGGCCCCCGGCCGCCCAAAGTCCGAAGAGTATAAATAGCCAAACAGCTCTTCGGCTCGTTAGCTGGATAGCCGGACCAACGAGCCAACGAGCTAAACGCGAAGCGCTAATAAACTACAATGAGAGGTCCTAAAGAAAAAAGAGAACGTTCCGTGGGTGTGCGTCTTGGATTAAAAGGCGAGCGTTGCGCTTCGCCGAAATGCGCCATGGTTCGGAAGCCGTATGCCCCGGGCATGCACGGGCAAAAGCGCAAATTTGCCAGAGCCAAGTCCGATTTTGGCCGGCAGCTTCAGGAAAAGCAAAAATGCAAGCTGGTATACGGCATAGACGAGCGGACTCTGCGGCGGCTGTTTGAGGCAGCTTACAAGAAATCCGGTTCCACCTCCGAGAACCTGATGGTTGCTCTGGAAAGCCGCTTGGATAACGTAATTTTCCGCCTAGGCCTTGCTTCCTCGCGCTCCATGGCCCGCCAGCTGATCGTCCACGGCCATGTTTTTGTGAATGGCCGGAGAGTGCGCGCTCCGGGTTTTGAGCTTAAAACGGGGGATTTGTTAAGCGTCCGCCCGGAGTCCGTTGATTTGGGAATGTTTAAAAACCTAAAAGAGTCGTTAAAAAAATACGAAGCCCCCAGCTGGCTTCATTTGGACGCTGCCCAATTGGCGGGGAAAGTGTTAAATAAGCCCCACGAAGAGTCCCTGCCGTTTGAGGTCAACACCCTGGTCGAATCTTTCAGCAAATAAACGCTAAACGCCCGAATGAAGCTCAAATAGTATCGAATGCACCCCGAATATTCGTTTGCAATTCGATCCAATTCGTTATAAATTCGAGCGACACAACGATGGAATATACACATTTAAGTTCTACGGTCGGAATAAAAACTGTCTCCGAGGATGCCCGCCGCGGCGTTTTCGAGATCGAAGGACTTTATGCCGGATACGGCTTAACCGTCGGTAATGCCTTGCGCCGCGGCCTATTGTCGTCTTTGCCCGGCGCGGCTATAACCTACGTTAAGATCAAGGGTGCGCCGCACGAATTTACCACTCTGCCCGGAGTGAAGGAAGATGTGGTGGAGCTTACTCTGAATCTAAAGCGGATACGCTTCCGCATGTTTGCGGATGAGCCGCAGACGCTCCTGCTTAAAGTCAAAGGCGAAAAAACCGTTACCGCTGCCGATATTAAGGCCGATTCCCAGGTGGAGGTCATAAATCCGGAGCAGGTTATTGCCACGCTTACGGATAAAAACGCGGAATTGGAAATAGAGTTAACCGTGGAGAGGGGTCTGGGTTATTCGCCGATTGAATCGCGCAAGGCGGAAAAAATGACCGTTGGCCAGATCGGAATAGACGCCATTTTCTCGCCGGTGCTTAAGGTTAACTATACAGTGGAAAATATGCGCGTTGGCGACCGCACCGACTACAACCGCTTGCGCCTGGAAATCGAGACCGACGGCACGGTAAGTCCGTCCGCGGCCCTCCATAAAACCGCCTCTGCTATAAGGGACCACTTTGAGAAAATCTACGCCCTGGAGGTTAAGGAATTCGAAGCGCCGAAAGCCGCAGTTGAAGAAAAGCCGAAGAAAAGAATGGTTAGGAAGTCTAAATCCTAGGTGTTAGACCCCTACATTCTAAATTCTAGATTCTAAATTCTAACTGTATGAGGCATCGAGTCAAAGGTAAAAAGTTTGGGAGAATCACCGGACGTCGCAAATCGTTCTTGCGGAATTTGGTTTGCGATTTTATCCGCAAAGGCAAAATAGAAACCACCTTAGCCCGGGCCAAGGCCATTCGCCCGCTGGCGGAGCGGATGATAACCATGGCCAAGAAAGGGGATCTGGCCAGCCGGCGCCTGTTGCTCTCCCGCCTTCACGACCGGCGGACAGTGGCTAAGCTTATGGAAGATCTGGGGCCGCGCTATGCGCAACGCAAAGGCGGCTATACGCGCATTATTAAATCGGGCAAAAGCCGCAAACGCGACGGTGCACCAGTGGCCACCATAGAGCTGGTATAAACTCTAAGCACTAAATTCGAAACCCTAAACGAAATGGTTTATCATATCGACGCTAAAAACAAAATATTCGGCCGGCTGATATCCGAAGTGGCGCAGATCCTGCAGGGCAAAAAGAGCGCCAAATATGAACCGCGCCTGGTTGGGGAGGATAAGGTGGTTTTGGAAAACTATAAAGATATCAGGATCACCGGCAAAAAAGCGACCCAGCGCATCTATTATCGGCATACCGGTTATGTCGGCCACATTAAGGCAGAATCGTTTGAATTTGCTTTTAAGAAGAATCCGGAGCGGGTCATCCGCGAGGCGGTGCGGCGCATGCTTCCTAAAAACCGTCTGGCGCCCAAAAGGTTGAAGAATCTGATATTTGCAAAATAATGGCTATCAAAGAGGAGATAAAGAAGGATAGATATATTGAGGGTGTTGGCCGGCGCAAGACCGCGGTGGCCCGGGTGCGTATCACGAAGTCCGGGAAATCGCATTTCTTGGTCAATTCCAAAGAAGTGGACAAGTTTTTCCAGGTGCCGCGGCTGCTTATGACCGCCATGGCATCTCTGGAGAATCTGAAATTAGCCGACAAGTTTGCGGTTAGCGCAAAAGTCACGGGCGGCGGCATTAAGGCCCAGGCGGAAGCGGTGCGTCACGGTTTGGCCAGGGCCTTGGCCAAGTTCGACCCGGAACTTATAAAACGTTTGCGCGGATTTGGGTATCTGACCCGCGACCCGCGCATGGTGGAGCGCAAGAAATATGGACTGAAGAAAGCCAGGCGCGCCCCGCAGTGGGCGAAAAGATAGATAACAATAAAGACCGCCATTGGCGGTCTTTATTGTTATAATGAGAAATACATGACCAGCGAA
>JBBUAX010000053.1:0-4881 GCA_038058515.1 Patescibacteria group bacterium | reverse complement strand
TTGTTTATATTTAGAAATTGTCTCCACCATATGCACCGGTATACGGATGGTACGCGATTGGTCGGCCAAGGCGCGGGTGATGGCCTGCCTTATCCACCAAGTGGCATAAGTGGAAAACTTGAAGCCCTTGCGGTAGTCAAATTTTTCCACCGCCCGGGACAAGCCGATATTGCCTTCCTGGATGAGGTCCAGGATGCTCAAATTCGGTGTGCGGTTGGCGTAGCGCTTGGCAATGGACACCACCAGGCGCAGATTGGCCTTCATTAGTTTCTGCCGCGCCTCTTCGTCGCCGCTCACCGCGCGCTTGGCCAATTCCCGTTCCTCCGCCTTGATCAAAAGTGGGGTCTTGCCGATTTCCCGGAGATACACCTGGACCGCGTCCGGTGTGCCACGCTCCGCATCCAGGGAGGCCGCGATTTCCGCAGCGCTCGGTTCCTCCCGGGACAAACTAAGGAGGCCGCCGGTTTCAATTACCTTTATATTGGCTTTTTCCAGCCGGTCATAGATTTCATCCAAAAAATTTATATCCTTTTCTATAACCGGAAAGTAATAGAGAATCTCATTATCGGTCACAAAACCGCGCGGCCGTCCGCGTTCCACCAGTTCCGCGAGCGCCTTGGCTTCGAGCTTGTCTTTCTTGTCTTTTTTCGATTTGGCCTTCCGCGCCAGCTTACTCTTCCTGACTTTCTTTATCTTCTTAACTTTGCGCGGCCGCCGCTTCGGGTGTCGGCGCTTCTTATTTTTAACCATTCTTTTCTTTCTCTTGTTCTTCATTATTTAAAATTATACCGCCGGCAATTGATTGAATTCACGCAGGGCTGCCTCTACCGCGGCGTCGTCGCCGGCCGCTTCCGCGCGCTTGACCGCCTCGCTCAACTCCCGCCGCCTGTCCTTCAAATACTCATAAAACAAGTGGTTTTTCATCTCCTCTACCTCCGACGGCGGCATTGCCTCCGCTTGGAGAACTATCAGGTTCAAAATCTCGTCCTTTTGCGGGTCAGCCACTGCCCGGGCGCCGGTTCTAAGAACTGCAACCACCTCCCGGTATTCCACGGCAAGATAGCTCTCGTGCCCGCCTAGGAGGTCAAATTGATTATTACCCAGCATAGCAGAAATAAGCCGCTGACTCAAAATCTCCCGCCGGGAAAACGGCTGGGGCGCCGCCTCCGGCCCTACCCCAGTCGGCGGCGCAGTTTCCTTAACTGCCAGGCGTGCGCTTTCCTCTTCCAAAACTTTTTCGGAAATACCCACGCGCTCGGCCAATTCCTTGAACCAGGAATTCTGCTCCACCGGGCTTAAAATTATTTTTATCTTACCCAAGACCACCCGCAGCTGCCGTAAAAATTCCCGGTCATGCTTTTTGGGCTTTTCCTTCGGCAAATAGCGCTCAAAGTAGAACTCCATTGCCGGCCGGGCATCCGACACCGTTTTGGCCAAAGCTACCGGGTCGTCCTGGGCCGCCTCCGCCGGGTCCTTGTACTTGCCCAAGCTTATGACCTTAACTTCAAAATCGTTGGCTTCGGCTAGATCAATTGCCCGCTCCCCGGCTTGCCAGCCGGCCTGGTCGTTATCAAAGCTCAAAACCAGTTTATCGGTCAGCCGCCGCAGAACCCGCAGATGGTCGGCGGTCAAGGCCGTACCCGAACTGGCTACCACGTTCTTGATCCCGGCTTGCCAGCTCATCAAAAAATCCGTCTGGCCCTCCACCAAAAATACGCTGCCCTTCTCCCGCACATCGTTTTTGCTTTTCCAAAAGCCGTAGAGCAGTTTGGATTTGGAAAATATGGGCGTCTCCGGACTGTTAACATATTTGGCAGCAGCCAACCCTGAGCCCGTCGAAGGGTTGCCCGGTCCTTCGGCAGGCTCAGGACGGGTAGGTAAGACCCTCCCCGTAAAACCAACTACTTTGCCGAAATGATTATGAATCGGAAACATTATCCGGCCGCGGAAACGGTCCAGGAGCAAGCCGCGTTCGGTCTTTATGGAAAGCCCGGCTTGGACCAAATCCTCCGGCCGATGGCCGGCATTCAGGAGCTTCAGGGTCAGCGCCTCCGGCTGATTCGGCGCCCAGCCCACCTCAAACTCATTTACCGTTTCGCTTTTCAACCCGCGGTCGTGCAAATATTTTTTGGCTTCGGCGGAATTGGCCAGCTCTCGGCGGAAAAACTCGCTGGCCGCCTGGTTCAATTCATGCAATAAGCCGGTGAATTTATATTCCGCCGGGGATACGCGCCTAAGCTCTATGCCGGCCTTATCCGCCAAGATACGCAAGGCCTCGCCGAAATCGATGTTTTCGTAGCGAATTACAAAACTGAAAATGTCTCCGCCCAGATTACAGCCGAAGCAATGCCAGGTTTGGCGCTCTGGCGAAACCATAAAAGACGGGGTTTTTTCCCGATGGAAGGGGCACAGGGCCTTGAAATTCTTGCCGGCCGGCTGGAGAGTCAGATACCCCCGCAGAAACTCAACTATGTCCAGTTTCTGCTTTATGTCCTCAACTGGAGTAGGCATTGTCGTCGTTTGGATTGTAGGACAGCAAATTTATTTTGACAAACAGCAGGCCGGTCAAGTTATAATAGAAGAACCGATGTCTAAAATCCTCACCGTCCGCGACCTGAACGTCAATCTGGACGGACAATCCATATTAAAGAACCTGAGCTTCGACCTAGACGCCGGCGAGGGTTTGGCCATCATCGGTCCCAATGGTTCCGGCAAAACCGTTCTGCTTAAGACCCTGCTCGGCATAATTCCGCATCAAGGCGAAATAAACTGGGCAAGCGATGCGCGCTTGGGCTATGTGCCCCAAAAAATCGAGGCTGACCGCCATCTGCCCCTGAATGTCCGCAATCTGCTAGAAGCCAAGGCCGACGTCTTGAACTTGCCGGACAAAGAAATAAAAACTGCGGTGGAGATGGTGGGCCTTGCCCCCCAAATACTGCGCACGCCCATCGGCCACCTCTCCGGCGGTCAGTTCCAGAAAGCGCTGATTGCTTTCGCCCTGCTGGGCAAGCCCAATGTTCTCCTTTTTGACGAACCCACCGCCAGCTTAGACCAGCTGGCCGAAGAGCACATTTACGACCTGGTGCGCGACCTTCAGGAAAAACAGGGACTGACAATAATACTTGTCTCCCATGAATTGTCCGTGGTTTACAGTCATGCGGACAAGGTGCTGTGCCTGAACCGGGAAGGACTCTGTTTTGGCGCGCCCCGGGAAGCCCTGACCCCCGAGGTTTTAAACCGGCTGTACGCTTCGCCCAAACATCATCACCATGAGCATTAACGAAATTTACACGGTAATTCTGGCACTGATCACTTCGGCCAGCGCCAGCTTGGTCGGCAGTTTCGCCTTAATGAAGCGCATGACCTTGGCCGGTGATGCCATTTCCCACGTGGCTCTGCCGGGCATCGGCCTGGCCCTCCTTTTCGGCATGAACCCGACCTTGGGAGCCACGGCCGCACTTTTAGTAGGTATATTACTCATATGGAATTTGGAAAAACGAACCGGTCTGGCCACCGAAACTATGATTGGCGTTGTTTTCTCCGCTTCCCTGGCCATCGGAGCGCTCATCACTCCCCAAGAAGAACTGGAGCAGGCGCTTTTCGGCGGCTTCGCGCCAATATCTTTTCCGGCATTCCTTATATACGCACTCTTATCCGTCCTGGTAATCCTGTCGGTTATGGCCCTGCGCCACCGCCTGGTGCTCGGTTTGTTCTCCTCGGATCTGGCTCTGGCCAGCGGGGTAAAACTCAAACGCCTGAATCTTTATTTCCTCCTCCTCTTTGGCTTGGTGATCGTCCTCGGCTTGCGCCTCCTGGGAGCGCTCTTGGTGGGGTCGCTTATTATCATTCCCGCGGCTATCGGCCGCCAGCTGGCGCATACTTTTTCCGGATTTATAAGCATGTCTATTGCCGCCGGATTGCTGTCGGTGATTTTAGGTCTGGCCGTCGCGCGGTATTACGGACTGGATGTTGGTCCAACCATCGTCACCGTGGCCGCGGGGCTATTCATCCTAAGTTTGCTAAAAAAACGGATATAGGGAGCGGGATACAAGAATTGTCCGCCAGCTGGCGGATCACGTCCCTGCCTGCCGGCAGGCAGGTCTTGCTTGGCCCCGCAGCAATTTTGCTCTATCGGAGCAAGAGACGGAAATCTCACGCCGCCATCGCTTTCGCCGCCGCTAAGATTCGTGCCAGTAAAATTGGCCTGCCGCAGTTTTTATATCTTATTAGCTTCAAAGTCAGATTCGAAATTCATCGCCCACTTATCTTTTCCCTCCCAATCATCAAAAACTTTCCCGTAGCCCTCTTTGCGAAAAGCACTCTCAACTGTTCTCGCTAAGTCTTGTTGAGTTTTCAAATCGCCATTCTCTAAAATTTTGAGCAGCGTCCCCAACAACTTTTCCGAAGACCACGGAAATTTCTCAAGTGGTCGACGTTTTAACTCTCTTGTTAAATAGTTTGCAAAAGGTGTTGCTCTATCGTGAAGTGCAAATAGGGCGTTCAAGAGGTATGGGATTGACGCTGCTGATTCCAGGCGTACGCCAACGACATCTTGTTTTCGGTAGGATTTTACCGAGCGAAAAAAGCTGTTCATGTAGGCGTCAATTGATCCGTTTATAAATTCGTCTCGTTTCTCTTTGGGGATTGAGCCCTTTTCGTCAATAAGTTTTTGAATTTCTCCTCCTGTTTTATCAACTAGAGCTTGGACATGGGTAAAATCGTATCTATCCCAATGGGTATCGCTTTGCCATTGTGCATATTTGGAAAATTCTGAAAGAGAGGAGACGGACAAATCAATCTCAGGCATTTCCCTGTCAAATTTCTTTTTGTATTTTTCGGCTACTTCGTCCTTAACAATCATTTGGAGGTCGTAATCAGAAA
>JBBUAX010000052.1:0-4326 GCA_038058515.1 Patescibacteria group bacterium | reverse complement strand
GAAAGCCGCGCCAGTATCTCCCGCACCGGCCGCCGGTCTTCGGCATAGGTCATGAGTAGCGGCTCTTCGCCAAACGGCGTGAAACTGAATCCTCGTCCGGCCGCAAGCTGCTCTGAAGAAAAACCCAGGTCCAGAAGTAGGCCGTCAGCTTTGGACAATTTCTTCTTGCGCAGAATTTCCGGCAGGTCGGCGTAATTGCCGTGAACCAGTGTTACATTCGGCCGCTCGCCCAGGCGCGCTTCGCATTTGGCCAGAAGTTCATCGTCCCAGTCCACGCCCAGCAGTTTTCCGCCCGGCGAAATCTTTTCCAATAACGCCCCGGCGTGTCCGCCGCCGTCGATCGTGCCGTCAATTACGAAATCGCCGCGTTTCGGTTTAAGCCATTCCAAAACCTCATTTAAAAGAACCGGTTGGTGCGTCATCGCCAATCAAATCTCTAATTACTTTCTCGAATTATCCCGAATTCCATTCGCGATTATTTGCGATAAGATTCGCGATCGATTAGTGACTATATTCCTAGCTCTCCCAGCTTCTCCGCGATTTCATCCGAGGCGCTTTCGGTGCGCTGTTTGTATTTTTCCCACTGCGCCTCGCCCCAAATCTCCAGGCGGTTGAAGAGACCCGTGACCACCACCTGCTTATCCAAACCCGCGTACTTGCGCAAATAATCCGGGATAAGAATTCTGCCTTGATTGTCCAAAACCGCATCCATCGCTCCGGCCAGCATTAAACGCACGAAGGCGCGGGAGTTGGCTTGAGCCAGCGGCAATGCATTTAATTTAGCTACCAATATTTCCCACTCCTTCGGCGCAAAAACGAAAAGGCAGTTATCCAAACCCCGAGTAATAATGGCTCCGGCGGCAAGGCTCTCGCGGAATTTCGCCGGTATAGCCACTCGACCTTTATTGTCTAAATTGTGTTTGTATTCTCCAAGCAACATTGGCTTTTAGCTGTTAGCTTTCAGGTTGTAGTCGGACTAAAAGCTAAAACCTATAACCTAAAAGCTGATTAAGATATCCCCAGAAGTGGGCCTTTATCCCCAGAATCATCCACAGTTCCCCACTTGGCTATAATATTACCCCACCAAAACTCCGCGTCAAATATATGTTTTGTATGCCCAAAACAAAAAAGGCCTTGTTTTACAAGGCTGAATCGGCATCAGGCCGGGAAGATATTAACAAGTTATTCACCCCGGCTAAAAACCGGCTGAATTCGGCGTATTCCCCACCAAAAAGATGGCTTATATCAAACTACTTCTGCGTTGTAGCAAGATTCGTCCGCCTCCGTTCCAACTACGGCGAGACATCGGCCTGTTTTTGTCATACGACTTCTGCGTTGTAACAGGCCTCGCAATAGACAATCTCCGGCCGGTCGGGAGCATAGGAGGTCTCAAAAGCGTTAGGGCAGGGTTCATCTCCGTGAAAATGTTTGACGGTATTCTGATATGCACCTTTATCTCCGTTGCATTGGCACCGTCTAGGCCACAGCTTCAACGGATTCCTCTGGGCCAGACGCTCATAATGCCTGCAGTTGTGACATAATCTGGGCAAGGGCAGGTTCATTCGCTTATAGAACTGCAGTTCTTGGGGGATGATCTTGAAAGCAGTGGTGCACTGCTGGTTGCATTTACCTTGGTGTTTACAGCCTATGGTTTCCTTGAGGATGGACTCATCTACGTCCTTGATATGGTCAGGTAATTGGTCGGGTTGCTTGCTTACCTTGTAATCCTTGCTTTCCGGGTCTTTCCACCGGTAACCCTGCTTTAGGGCCTGGTCTTTGGTCAGCGGGAAGTATTCCTGGGCGATGGTCTCGTTGTAGGCGAAGGGAGATAACTCTGGAGGGAAAAACTCACCATACTTATACACCCTGCCCTTCTTGTCTACGTAGGGCATGGTATTCATATGTTCTATGATACGGGGCACCATCGCCTCATACTCCTCTTTTGTATATTGTTTGTTCAGGATGCAGTACTGCTTGTTGCGCAGGCCGATGCAGGCGAAGAGGTTCTGTGAACCGTGACAGGCATAACAGTAATTCACATCCACTCCGCCCCATACGAAAATATCGAACAAGAACTTACTACCGTTTGCACCTGTATCAACCGACTCATAAATAAGTTCGCTCGTTTCACCTATTCCATAACCGTCATAAGAATCGTTTAAGTGTACTCCGCCGTTGATACAGAATTTACAGTCGCGGATTCCGCCCCAAAAATCAAAGCACTCTTTGCAATTGTTCGCCTCGGCGACATTGTCGCCGGTGGTATTGTCGGTCTTTTGTAGATTGGCATATTTTCTGATAGTCCCGAGTTTCAGCTCCTCGAACCGCTGCCTTGCCTTCATAACATTCGCGTAACCGCCCAGATCAAATTCTTTTACCTTATTCTCGTATTCCTCTTTAGAATACGGCTGATTGAAAAAATAGTGTGACTTGCCGCGCAGATTGGTACAGCCGAAACAATCGTTGCAACCCTTGCATTGGTACAAAAAGGCGGAGCTGGTGCAATTCTCGGAATTCTGGACATAGAAGGAATGGGCGATCTTGGTTGAAGATATGCATTCATACGTCAGCTCCGAATCGGTGGTATTCAGCAAATCTTGAGAGTCTCTGACCTCTCCGCATTTGGTCACGTAGTTGGAATCCTCTATCTTCCAACAAGCATGAGAAAGATAGCAGTTTTTCGCTTCCCCGGTATGGTTGCAATAATCACTGTTAGTTGCACGCGACAGAAACAACGCCGGCATGGGAACCTTCTCCAGCAACTTACGGTATTGCGCGAAAAACGGCTGGCCAAAATCGTAATCCACGCCGTAAGAGAGCGGGTCCCAGTTGTCCGACCACCACATATCCCGGTCATGGATATTTATCCCGCTCTCCGGAGAAAAACAGGTGATAACGTCTCTCCCGTCCAAAGATTCTCGGTGATAGAGGGAACGCTCATTCCGCCAGCTCATTCTCCGTACACACCGGCACGCCGGACACCAGGTCGGCGGCGGCACCTTGATTTTCTCGTAGAAATTGAAATCGTCAGGTTCGAGGACAAACGATTGCCTACAATTTTGGCATTGTTTGGTTTCGCTATTCATGGTCTTTATCCCGCCGCTGGCGGGATCCTCGATTTTGTAGCTCCTCGCCAAACTCGTGGACAAAATCGGGACAATTCTGGCATTGTCTTTTCTCCGCCTGATTCATGATTCAAGATTCATGATTCACGCCTACACTACTTCCGCATTATAACAGCTTTCGCAATACACGATCTCCGGACAGTCCGGGGCGTAGGAGGTTTGGAAAACATTGGGGCAGGGGTCTTTGCCATGGCTATGAGTAACTGCGTTCTTATAAATTCCGTTTTCACTTTTCTCCGCAGCACATTGGCACTTTCTTGGCCACAGAGTGATGGGGTTTTTATGAACCAAGCGCTCATAATGCCGGCAGTTGGGACAAAGATGAGGAATTGGCAACTGCATTTTTTGGTAAAATTGTAGCTCATCGGGGATAAGCCGGAATGCATAAGAACATTGATGGTCGCACCGATTCTCATGCTCACAACCAATGACCTCTTCCAGAACAGATTTTTCAACGGTGGCAATTTCCGGTACACGCTCCGGTGACATGGTAACTGCATATTTTTTCTCCTCCGACTCGCGCCACTTAAACCCCTCCGCCAGTATTTGGTGCTTGAGCCGCGGGAAATACTCTCTGGCAGCAGTCTCATTGTAACCGAACGGTGAAATCTCCGGCGGAAAGAATTCGCCGTATTTGAAAACCCTGTTTTTGGAATCTACGTATGGCATCTCATCCATATGTTCCACGATTTTGGAAACAAGCTTGTTATATTCATTTTCGGGATACTGCTTATTAAAGACGCAGAACTTTTTATTGCGCAGGGAGATACATGCAAAAAGATTGGAGGAGGAGCGAACGTAGGAACAAAATCTGGTGTCTATACAGCTTGTGTGTGAATCGGCGCAAAACTTTATAAGCGAACTATATAATCCGCTGTTTATATTCTCGTACGTCAAATCTTCATCATCCGTGCCATAAAGGTCCATGGAGTCCTTTACATTAAAGCCGCGGACCACATAGCGAAGGTTTTGTATATCGTGAATTTCAAAACATGCCTTGCAGTTTTTCGCGTTGTAGATGTTGTCTCCGGTGGAATTAACGATATGGTGCACCCTTGCAAATTTATGAATCGCGTTTTCAGCAATCTCCCAGAACCTCTTTTTAGCCGATTCCAATCCCGCATGAGTAGGAAGCTTATACGCTTTGACTCTCTCAAGATACTCTTCCTTGGAGTATTGCACATTTTCAATCACGAACGAT
>JBBUAX010000051.1:0-2006 GCA_038058515.1 Patescibacteria group bacterium | reverse complement strand
ATTGAAAAGGTTGGCGGGCATGGCATCGCGATTGACGACAATTGCGCGATTGAATTTATAGGGGAGCGCTTCCGGGTGCTTGCCGCAAGAAAGTCCGCTCATGCTTACCGGGTTTACAAAAAAGACGGCCAGGTCGTTTCGGAAGTAATACCCCAAGAGAAAGGGTTATTGCCGGTCGCTAATTTATATCGCCGGGCCGAACAGTAAATGGGCCCAATAAGCAGAAAAGCCCCATGCAGACACGAAAGCACAGGGCTTTTCCGCATGGGGCTACTCACCAACTGAAGAGGCTGCCCGGTCCTCGGCGCTGAGCAAGCACGCGCTCGCGCTGGAGTGCCGCTTCACGCGCCTCCTCGCAGTCCTTGCAGCGGACTGCGAATGGCAATGAGCGCAGACGCCCTTCGGCGATCTCGCCATCGCATTCGAGGCAGTAGCCGTAGTTGCCCTCTTCTAGGCGGACGAGCGCCTCATCGATCTTCTGCAGCGTCTCCGCCTTCATTTGGATGAGAGCGAACTCGATGTCCTCCTGGATGTCCGCCTCGGCGGATTCCAGACGGTCAGCGCCTTCGGCAAGCGGCTCGGCCTGTTCCTGGAGTTTGGCGTGCACATCATCCAGGACTTCCTGCCGGCGCTCCCCAAGAATGGTCTTGAGGGTGAGATAGCGACTGTTCTCCATTGGCACGGCGTACCTCGCTTTGGTTTGTGGGTTATGTCAAGATTGCAGTGGATAAATTCTAATATATTTGTATCATTTCGTCAACTTGCTTGCGCGGGGATGGGTAGGTGAAATTTAATGGATTGGCTTACTCTCCAATTCGCGCGAATGGTTAAGTAGGTTAAGGATGGGAATACAAATAGTTCGAGTGGCTTGCCGCACGGGATGGCCCGTCTTGGGTTTATTGGAATGGAAAGTGTAAAATGAGATAAATGACCATTCTTTACGATTTTGACGGGACGATCGCTGATGACTTGCAGGAGATTGTTAAGATTTGGAATCAGCTAGCCCGGGAAAGGAACTATAAGGGAAGTAAAGAGATTTCCGAGGGAGGTATTAATGCTCTACGCAGCATGGATGCCAAGGCGGCTATGAAGGCCTTGGGCGTGCCCCTGGCGCATCTACCGAGTTGGGTTGCGGCCGTCCGCAGCCGATTAGCGGAGCGTATTGCACTAGTTAAGCCGTTCGTCGGATTAGTCGAAGTTTTGAAAGAGTTGAAAACACGGCAACACAAACAGGGCATAGTTACTTCCAACAGTGAGGATAACGTCCGGGAGTTCCTGTGCCGCAACGACTTGGATATTTTTGACCTGATACATTCCGGCAGTAGCGTCTTCGGGAAGGGCAGAGTTATCAAGAAGCTGCTTGCGCGGGAGGGTTTGGATAAACGCGAAACAGTTTATGTCGGCGATGAAATTAGGGACGTAGAAGCCGCCTGCGCAAGCGGCATTAAATCAATAGCTGTGACTTGGGGAGCGAATAGCCGCGAAATTCTGGTCAGGGCCAGGCCGGATTCCATCATAGATAAACCGGAGGAGCTGTTGGGTGTGATTGAGAAAATATAAGTCCCTTGCCTGTCGGTAGGGGAGGGGTAGAATAATTTATATGAAAACCTCACTTCAACATCTGTCGCTTAATGTATCTGACTTTGCCAAGTCTGCGTCTTTTTATAAAGACCTGCTTGGATATTTTGAATTTAAGATACAAAGCGAAGGCGAGGACTATATCGGTTTCTCCAATGGCGCAACGGATATCTGGCTGGGTCCCGCCGAGCTGAAATATTCCGGTAATAAATTCCACCGTAAAAATCCTGGCCTGAATCACCTTGCTTTTCAAGTGGGCAGTAGGGAAGATGATGCAGTACAAGGCACTACCCGTGAAAGGGAGGCGAGATTATTTGAAATACAAAGAGGAAGCAAGGAATTTCTTGCTTGAGCGTGTCGCATATTGGAATGCGCACTACAACTTTTCATACCGGCGCATCTTTCCTTTCTTTCCTTTTCTTATTTCT
>JBBUAX010000050.1:0-1861 GCA_038058515.1 Patescibacteria group bacterium | reverse complement strand
GCGCGGCGAAGCCGAATCCGGTGATGCCCCGAGCGTAAGCTCGGGGAGATTCACTAATAATCTTAAATTTATTTTTTATACGCCTCTATTGGATACTTTCCCTTTTTCCTGTATGATATCAAGAAGTTGAAAAGGAGGAGAAATGACCCAACCCAAAATCATGGCGGTGGCGGGCCCGAGCGGTTCCAGAAAAACCGAAAGTTGCCGAAGGATCCAAAAAGAGCATCCCGATGCGGTTGAGCTTGTGTCGCTTGATGATCTCTACCGCGACCAAAAATATTTCCCTCGGGTGAACGGCTGGATCAACTGGGAACTGCCCCGGTGCATAAACTTTTGGCAACTCAACCGGATCTTGCGCGGCCTCAAACAAAACCAAGCTGTGGAATGCCCAACGCTTGATCACGAAACCGGCCAGCGCAAAACACGCGTGATTTATCCCAAGCCCCTGATTTTAGCGGAAGGCTTTTTGATGCTTTACTGGAAAAGCACCCGTGGCTTGTGTGATTCCAGTGTGTTTCTGGAGGTCGCACCAGCCCTGCAGTTTGAGCAAAGACGGCAAAAAGATCCCGACTGCGATCCGGAATACATCCGGCGCGTGGTAATCCCCTATTTTCAGATTTACGGCGCCCAAGGCTACAATTACGCCGAATGGATCATCCGCGGCGACCAAACCGCCAGAGAAATCGCCAGAAGCATCGTCCATGCTATCCATCAAAAATTCGGAAACTTTATCGACTACGCACGCCACAAACACGACGAGGCAGGCACCCATACCCCGGCTTAATCCCCCGCGGGCTTTTTTTATTTGGAAGCCTCAAAACTGTAGTTAGCCCATTTATGGGCTGTTATTTGAGCCAATAAATCGGCTGACTACATTTTAATTCAGGGTTTTGAAACTTGGTTTTTTCTCTCAAATAAGCTAGTATAAAAAGATTACTGACCTCAGTTTTTTGTCAGTTTTCAAAGCCCTTACGACACACGAGGAGGAAACAATGCTTTTGCGTTTTTACCGAACACCCGCCATGTCAGTATCGCAGGAAACCCAGACCGCTCGCGACGCGTCATTCAGGCTTGGACTAACCATCCAGGAAGTTCGCACCGAATGGTGCTACTATGTCCAAATGTCAGGTAAACTCACGCCCGCGGAAGAAAACATTCTTCGCTGGCTGCTGACCGAGACCTTCGAGCCTGTCAATCTCCGTAGTGAGACGTTTTTGCGCGACTTCGCGACAGTCTGCGAAGTCGGGCCGAGACTTAACTTCGAAACCGCCTGGTCCACGACCGCGGTCGCCATCGCGAATGCCTGCCGACTTTCCAAAGTCAGCCGCATCGAACGCGCCACGCGCTTCGGCCTGTCCGCGCGTTTGAGCGAAGCGGAAATCACAAGGTTTCTTGCTCCGCTCCACGACCGGATGACGCAGGTCCCCTATCCGCAACCGCTTGAAAGCTTCCGCGCGAACCGCAAGCCCAAACCGGTGGAGATTATCGACATTAAAACCGGCGGGCTGGATGTTCTGCGCGACTTTAGCCGGCGCTACGGATGCGGCTGGGACGACTACGACATCACTTGGGTCTACGACCTGTTCTGCAACCACCTCAAAACCAATCCCACTGATGCCGTGCTCTTCCAGATCGCCCAATCCATCACCGCAGAACACAGCCGCCACGGCTTCTTTAAAGGCCGACACATCATCGACGGCCAAGAACTGCCGGAAAGCCTGATGGATATTGTCCAGACGCCCTGGAAAGCCAATCCCAACAACTCCGTCATCGCTTTTCACGACGACTCCTCTTCCATACGTGGCCGCTTTATCACCATTCTGGTTCCGATTGCCCCGGGCAAACCCGGACCGATGACGCG
>JBBUAX010000049.1:0-2065 GCA_038058515.1 Patescibacteria group bacterium | reverse complement strand
GTGCGATTCAAAAATGAGTACCGTATGATTTGTTCCGGCTCAAATGCCGGGAATTCCTGACCGGTCACTTGCGACCGGCGAAAGTTAGGATTGGGGTCTTCGCCTTCAACTCTGGCAAATCCAAACCCCTTGGCCTGATTAAACCAGATAATCTCGGCTTGGTCGCCGGTTAACTTGCCCGGCCCTCTCTTCTTCGACGGTTTATATTCTGCTACCGGCTTGAGGACTGACAAATCAACAACCTCCTCCAGGAAGCCCCTCAGGTTTGACCAATCCCCATAACCCGGAAACTGATCATCTGAAATAAAAACCGGGGCAACAGGATCGGCACTTCTATCATAATACATCATCGCCGCATAAACCTTCTGCAACGACAAATAGAACCTCGACTGGCCATTAGCCACAATTGTCACAACGGCCACCTCCCACATCTGGAGCTGACCGCCAGTAGTACTGACCGCCCAAACACCGTTCCCAAGGTTGTCAGTACTCTTGGTGACATAGTCCCCGCTCAAAGTTTTGTCCGTGGGAATCCGCTTTGAAAAAACCGCGGTTTCGACACCCGGCGTCTGGTCGCCAAGAGCTCTGATCTGGCGATCCCGGCCCTCTGCCCAAACAACATGAAGGTCGCTCCGCCGCTCAATCTCAACGGCCAAGGCAAATGTTGCTTTTTGTTTGGGGTTGAAAGACCCGAGAAACCCCTGATCGTTTTGAACCGGCAACTCAACGCCGGTGGCAAGCTTCTCGCCGGGTAGTGGTCTCTCGTTGGAAACTTTGTATACCTTGCTTCCAACGACGCCCAGCATATTCAACGAACAGAATCGCTTGGCAAAGCTATACACTGGCTACCTCCCCGACGACTGCCGTCGTCTTTTCTTCTGCGCGGGCCCTTTTCCTTAGATATTCCAGAAAAACCAGTCGGTGGCTTCTTAATACCCCAACCGGACCAAAACCTTTGACCATGATCCTGCCATCGAAGCGGCAAATTTTTGCGAGAGTTTCTTCGTCAACGAAAACGACAGCCACAATCTGTTCACCCTTGGTAAAGGCCGGCTTGGCCTTCCCACGGGCTATCCTTACCTCGTGGGCGAAGAACTCATGGCCCTCTTCGCCGACTAAATGTTTGGCTATCGGCGGCTGGTCAGGATTAAGAATTTCTGGAATTAGACCCGATTCTTCTTGAAACTCCTTCGTGAGACGCGCAGCGGGGGTTTCCCCCAGACGAACTCGTCCGCCGGGAAATCCCAATCCTGGGACTCCATCATGCAGAGTCTTCAAAAGATTCAGGACCAAGGGGTAGCACCCCCTATTCCGGCCACGAGTTTCCTGGCCGATTCCCACTACGGTCTGGTGAGAAAATTTTTCCAGCTCCGCCGGGGTTAAATTGTTCTCGAAATAGCGGTGCTCCTGGGCCAGAATATCGGCTAAGGAAGTACTCGGCGGCTTAACGCCAAAAATCTTTGCGCACTCTCCTATTAGTTCGGGAGTAATGGCCTCCGACTTGGAATTTAGTAGGGCCTCCTTAAAAGCGGTTTTACTTCTAGCTAATCGCTTTTTTCTTAATTTATTAAAGGTCTCCTGCGAGGGCATTTCTGCCTCCAAGCGGAAGTGTCCGCTAGATTAATAATAACATTTAAAATAGAACCTGTCAATCCTTTCGTTTTGTTCAGCAAATACCCCGCCCCATCTGGAATCAAGACTGTTTTAGCAAACTAATTACTCCCTAGATTCGCCTGCGGCTTTAACTTTTTTAATCTTGTTGCTCAGTGACCAGGTAAGGCGGGGTTATTTTCTGTTACCGTGCTCACCTGCAATTCGCGGATTGCGCCCGGACAATACCCCGCACCAGTTTTACGGATATATGATAAGCAGCGATACCCTCTCCCACGAAACCGCTATTCGCGGCCGGGTATCGCAAGAGCTTATTTTGATATGCGCTGAAATCGGTAATTATTGCCTATATGCCAAAGCAAAACTGGTGCGGGGTTATTTTTACAAGTTGCCATTCATCCCCGCAGCACAGCTGCGGGGTATTCTGGCAAGTAAAAATAAAAAAAGAAACCGT
>JBBUAX010000048.1:2188-2777 GCA_038058515.1 Patescibacteria group bacterium | reverse complement strand
CCACAGCCACATATTCAGCGTGAAAAAGAGAAGGATGCTTATGCCCGTGGCGCCGCCGATATACAAAAACTGCCGCAGGGACAGCGGGCCAACTATTTTATCCTCGGTTTCGATGAATTGTGGGACCTGGAATTGCATATTGGCTACGAAATACGAATTTTTACGAATATACGAAACACCCCAAGAAACAATCCTAAATCCAAGAGCGAGCCGCGTAGGAAATCATTTCCCGGCAATGTTTGATGGGGGCGGAGTTGGCGGCTTTACTTCTACAACCTCCTTCTTTGTTGGAATTGGTACGTTAGCCGGTGGCGTTGCGGATACAGGCGGTGACGACGGCGTTATGCTTGGCGCGGGCAGCTTGCCGGGCAGTAGAACTTCGGGTTTATCATCTGGTTCGGCTCCGCTCACCACAGGCCTGCGCAAAGCGCCACTAGAAGTTTCACTGCCCGGTTTGGGCGGAGTGGTGAAGTTGAATGGTTTTTCCGGAAGCGGCGGCCGGATTGGTGTTGCCGGCTTGGGTAGCTCACCCGTCGCTGGCTTAGGAGGGGTCGTCGCTCCGCTAGTGGGCATATTCAATTTATGGAAC
>JBBUAX010000048.1:0-2178 GCA_038058515.1 Patescibacteria group bacterium | reverse complement strand
CCCTGCGCCAATTCTTTTTTCTCCGTCGTTCGACCCTGAAGGGTCTCAGACCCTGAACGGGGAGTCGGCGGTCCGCTAGTGGGCGGAGGCGGTGTCCACTCGCTATAGTGGACGACCCGCGGCGGCGTAGCCTCTACTTTAATTGAGACGGTCGGTTTAGGTACGGGCATTGAGGGTGGTCTGGGTGGTCCGCTCGTGGCGAGCGGAGCCGAACCACCAGCCGGCACGCCCATCTCTATCTGTGCGGCTCTGGGCGGCGGCGGTGCGGCTCTGACGCCTTTGAACTCCGAACCACCGAAAACACTCGGTCTGATTTCCCCTCCGGATTTAACCGGCTCAACCTCTTGTCTCTTTTGGAAGAAGATCGGCGGAATTGCTGGTACTATTTTTGCCGGCTCGCCGGTCGGCACGGTTGGTGGTTTTAATCCGCCAGCGGGTGGGGGTGGTGGCATTGCGGGTTTGGGCACTGTGGGCGGTGCAGAAGGAATTACCGGCGTAGTCGGCTTGCCCGCTGCGGCCTGGGTTGGAATGGGCATCGGCAGCATAGAGGGTTTAATTATTGGAACAGCAACCGGCGGCGTAGGCGCAGGCGGCGCAACCGATGCTGTCGGAGCGGGCTTGCCCGCCGTAGCTGCCTCCTTCGCCGAAGTGGCTACGAAGGCCGAGTCAGCGGAGGAGGGCCTTTTAATCTCTTCCAGTTTGATAGGCTCAGCTGACGGCGGGGCGTAGATTTTGGCTAGGTCGTCTTTGAATCGACTAAAAACCCGGCTGTTTATCTGGCTGGAAACGCCGTCTATTGCCCTTGAATCTACGGACGACAAAACCTCCTTAAGTTCGCGGCCCAAATCCTCCGGGTGCAGGAAGCCGAACAATACATAGCCAACAGTGCGGAAGACGAAAGGAATTACGAGTTCGGTTAAATGTTCACCCTCACAGATTTTTTTAAGTTCAGCACTTAACTCCGGCGACCAGGTTGCTTGGCGGATAGACAAAGGTAAGACATCCCATCTCTGCAGCGCTTGTTGTTGAGAAATAGAAATCATATGCGGTTATGGGGTTGCGGCGCCCCCGCCGGCCGGTGGCGGAGCCGGGGCTACGGCAGCTGCAGCTGGGGTAGTTGCTCCCGCAGCCGGCGCACCGGTCGGCCTTAAGCCAGTAGTGAAAGCAGCTACTGCGTTATCCATATACTCTAATCGTTGAGCAGCATTCGGCATCGCGCCAGCCTCGGCACGGTAGACAGTTTCAAATTTAGTCATAGTTGAGCCCTTGATGTTAGGCAGGATTTGAGAGATGGCTGCCGGCCGGACTGCGGCTATGGCATGAGCGATGCTTGTTGACAGGTTTTGGACAGTGCCCGCTTCCAAACCGAATTTCTCCTTACCCTCAAATAGTTCGTCAATCGGCAACTTAGCAAGTTCCTGTGGTCGCAAACTAGTAAGGAATTCTTTAGCAAACCCGTTTATTTCATCTTGAGACGCGCCACTCTTTGCCGCCTCATACATTTCTGTGCTCATGCCCGCGCCCGCCTGCACGCTCTTGAACTTGCTTGCGATACCGAGATTAGTGAAAAGGCTTTTGGCCCCTTTCGCGACCGAAACAGCTGCTGGGACTTTATCCAGCGCATCTTTTTCGGCCAAGAACGAGAGCAGTGCCGCTCGGCGAGCACCACCCGCGCTTAAAACATGCACCTGGGCTTCGGCCGCGGTCATACCACTCTTCCTAATGTCCGCCGACTCCTGCTCATATAATCTGGAGCCTCCGGCCGCAGCGAAGCGTGCAGCTGGTCTAAGAGCAAGACCCGCCGCCCAGCGCAACGGCAAAGGCGCTTTTGATGCCCTCTCTTGCATACGCTCCATCATGGACTTGCCCTCCGGCGAGCGCTTGTAGCGAAGTGCAGCCGAACTGTATTGTGTTCCCTTCCTCTTGGTCCAATTGCCGAAGCCGGCGGCGGTACCCTGGGCCGCGCCGACCGCCGTGCCAGCGAGCTTCATGCCCATGCTTTGGGCGGTTATCATCCCGCCGAGCATTATGCCGAGGATGACCGAGACCTTCATTAGTTGTTCGAGAATCCCGCCAGCTTCATCGCCAAGCGAACCAAGTATTCCGCCTAGTTGTGGGTTCTGGTCCTTGCTAGTGAAAACATTTACCTCGAAGGCATTAGAATTGTACATGGCATTG
>JBBUAX010000047.1:0-6751 GCA_038058515.1 Patescibacteria group bacterium | reverse complement strand
TGTTTCCTCGAAAACCGGAACGTTCTCGCCAGATCAGCTGGCTAACCATCAAGTCCAATCCGAACAACGTCGGACATAATCGGTTCGGGGTGGTTGTCGGGAGCAGCGCCATAAAGGGCGCGGTGCTGCGCCACCGCCTTAAGCGCCGCATTCTGGCTCGGGCCGCGACAGCGCCGAACCGCAGCACCGATTTTCTGTTTATAGTCAACAAAAACAACGCGCTCCTTCAAAAAACAGACAAGGACATTAATAAAACATTAGACATTGTTTTCCAATGAGTTATTTATACAATCTGATTTTTTACAACCCGCTCTTGAACACTCTCGTTGTTCTTTATCAAACCGCGGCCTTTGGCGACTTAGGCGTGGCTATTATTCTTTTAACTATTCTGGTGCGCCTAGTGCTCTTTCCGGTGTTTCAAAGAACTACCCGCGACCAGATGGTAATGCAGAAAATTCAGCCGCAGCTTAAAAAAATTCAGGAAGACCACCGCGGCGACCGCGAAAAACAATCCCAGGCCACGCTCGCGGTGTGGCGGGAGCACAAGGTCAATCCGTTTTCCAGCTTCTTCTTGATGATTCTCCAGGTTTTTATCTTAATTGCTTTGTACCAGATATTTTTGGGCCTAAACAAGACAGACGCGCTCGCCGGACTCTACTCTTTTGTGTCTAAACCCGAAAACATCAACCCAAACTTCCTGGGGTTGATTAATCTCTATGAACGTAATATCGTAATCGTGGTTCTGGCGGCAATCGCCCAGTATTTTCAAGGGCGATTCAGCTTAATTAAGCCAAAGCCGGGCCAAGAGGTCTCCGCCGCCCAGAAAATGAACGAGCGCATGATGTGGATGTTCACCGGGCTGACCATAGTTATTTTGTGGGGGCTGCCGTCCGCCGCCGGTCTATATTGGCTGACCACCAGTATTTTCTCGGTTGGACAGCAAATAATAATCCGCAAACAGCTTCAAAAAGATGAACTGGGAGGAATTCGTAAAAAAACTGATTGAGCACATCGGCTTCGATGATTATAAGGTGGAAATTGACGAGGCCCATCGCCACGGCACGGTCTTTATCCATAACGACCCCGGTCTAATTAAGGACAATCTGCCCACCCTGGTAGATAGTTTTAACTATCTGCTGCAGCTTATTGCCCACAAGCACAATCAGCCGGCGATTTTTTTGGACATCAACAACTACCGCCACGAGCGCGAGAATTTGATAATTGAATTAGCCCGAGCTACGGCACGAAAGGTGGTAGCCACCAAACAGGAAATTCCTTTGCCAATGATGAATTCTTATGAGCGCCGCCTGGCGCACGTGGAACTTGCTGCGCACCCGGACGTAACCACAGAGAGTGTTGGCAAGGGCCACGGGCGCTATGTAGTAGTGAAGCCGATAGCCGAGGGCGGTGCGCCTCAATCGGCACCGAGCGACAGCGCGTAAACTTTCTTATCCAGTCGATTCAAGAAAAATAGTTTGTTTTGGACGAGGCGCGGGGCGTCCACGTCTATTTCTTGGTGATCGCCTACCAAAATTGCGCCAACCTCCCCGCTTTGAACGTCGATTTTATATACGTCATCGCTACTGAAAACCTCCCGCTTAAGATAGGCGTCCGGCAGGCGGCTGGAGCTAAAAACCTGTCGGTTCTGAGGCACGGCGCAGAGCAGAAACTCTCTGTTGGTTGTGGCGGTTTTGGGCGTAGAGGTGGAGCTTGGGGTTGGTTGGGGCTCGCTGCCGAAAACGCACTTGGACGGCAGAGTCAGGACTCCCAACTCCTTGGTTACGCCGCCGCGGCCATTGGTAAGTAGTAGGTCTCCCCCGCTTTGGCCGCCGCTCCTAAACACCAACCCGGTGTTTACGGCCTGGTTCCAGGTGCTCACTAGGCCAAGGGTATCTTCGGCTAGCGGCGATAGCGCTTTGGTTTTTTGGTCAAAAACAAAGAGAGAGCCGCGGGAGTAAGATGTCGGCTGTTCGCCAAAGATGATTTTATCCGCAGTTGTCCAAGCGAGGGTAATGTCTTGGGCCGAAAAGGAGAGAGTTTTTTGCGGCACGGGCTTGGCCGCGGCCAGGTTGATAATATATATTCCTGGCGACGAACCCTGGCTGGAATAATAAACAAGGCGTCCGTCGTTTGGCGACCAGGCATAGGCACTGGCTTCGATCGCCAGCGGCGACCATGCTTTTTTGGCGACATCAAAAACGCTGTACTGGGTTTTGGTGTCGACGCCGAAAGCAACCAACACCATTTTTGCGTCCCAGGAAAAACCGACGCTTTTTAGATTGGGGACAGGGCTGGAGTTAAAGACCTCGCTTTGATTCTTGCTCACGCGGACAATTTGTCCGTCGGGCTGAACTAGAATCGCGGCGCCGCTCTGGTCAATGGCAAAAGCCACCGCCTCCACGTCGGCAACCAGCGACAGCTTCTGGGGAACCGCTGGGGTGGCTGGTGTGCCGGGCAGCTGTCCGGGCGCCGGTGGTGTTCCTGGCGGCAGAGGCAGCCCGCTCACTCCGGATGGCCCGGTCTGCGGCGCTTCTGGTTCGGCTAACCAAGTTCGCAAAAAATAACCGCCGGCAATTATTAGAGCTATAGCCAGAAGAATGGCCAGAGCGTATATAAGTCGTTTAATCATCGCCGGTAAAAAAGAGTTGTTTTTTTAGTTGCCGACTCCAGGGTGTTCAATGGATTGCGCAAGGAAACGACGACGTTTACCGGAAATCCATCGGCCGTGCCCGGGGCCATGTTTATTTCTACCCGGTCGGGGTTGGCCGAGCCCTCCGGTACGGAGTCGTTTATTTTCCAACTGGAACTTAGGTCGGCCAAAGACGCGACATTGAAGAAAAACGGATGGACCTGAAGAACTATCTTTTCTCCGCTGAAGAATCCGCTGGGATATGGTGCGTCCACAACCGCTTCCGGCCGGACCACGGGCACCTCCGCCGTTTTGGGCAAGAGATCGTCTCTGCCCGGCAGTTCTACGGTCAGGATTATTTTGGTGCCGGCGACTCCGGGCGCGCGCAAGTTGATATTTTTCTTGCCCACGCCGTATTCGGTAATAGTGCTGTCCACGTACCAGCGGATCATTTCTTTGGAGATATCCAAAACTTTGCCGCCGGATATCGCTTCCACTGACGCGGCGATCTCGGAGTCGGCGGTCGGCAGGGCCTTGCCGGTGAATCCCGGCGGCGCGTAAGTATTAGTGTGCCAAGTGAGCCAAAGCGAACCGCCGGTTTGGGCTGCGGCCGGATTGGCCACAGCGGCCGCGACCACGACCAAAATTAATAAAATATATTTTTTCATTTTATTTATTAGGCCATGGCTTCTTCCGGATAGGGTTCGGCGCCGAAGGAGTCCGGCGCCCGGGCGTTCTGTGCTTCCCGCATCTTTGCCCGCGCCGCGATTCTCGCCTGCGCCGCCCGGTCTGCCTCGCCAAACTTATTAACCGCTTCCGGCGACAACTTGCCCCTGCTGGCGGCGACGCTTACCGCCTTGCCGACCGTCTTTCGTCCCCAATCGCTTTCCATAAACATAGTTACTCCGAAAGTTATAGTGCGCAGGGGCAAGGCGCCCAGATACGGGACCAGTTCCAGACAGTTGCCGATCAAACAGTAAAAGCCGCGCACTCCCCGGAGCTTGAGATAAATTTGAGTTGCCGGGAAAGCAATAGCGTCGGATATCCCAAAATCATCCAGGGCGAACAGAAGCAAAAGCGCCTCTATGGTATCGGCAACCAGAAGCAGGCCGCCGACAAAGAGCATCTCCGGCAGGGTGAGCGGGCTTTTGATTTTATCTTCCTCCGGCATCGGTTTTTCTTTCCTCTAATAATTGTTTGGGGTCGGTAGTAATCAGGCGCTGTTCAAAATAAGAGGCGACAATTTGCGTAGCCACATGCTGGCGGCCGGCGAAGAAGAGCCCGGTGCCGCGCTCCGCGGTCAGCAGGAAATTTTTCTCCGATTCGGTGAGATTGAAGGCCTTGACCACTACGTCAATCGTAGCTGGAGATTGTTTGAGAAGCAACTGCAAAGAGGAATTGGTGATAATCGGCCGGCCGTAGGGCGAACGCAAGAAATCCTCCACGTCCTGGGTGATGGTGGTTAGGCCGAGATAATACTTGCGGCAGCGCTTGGCCATGCCGAAAAGGAACGCGGCGCTGGACTCGTGCTTCATCATCAGCCAGGCCTCGTCCACGACCATAATCCGCCGCTTGAGCTTGGCGCGAACCAAGTTCCAGATGAAATTCAAGACCACATACATAGCAATCGGCCGCAATTCTTCTTCCAGGTCGCGGATAGAGAAAACAATGAGGCGATTTTGAATGTCCACATTGGTCGGCTGATTGACGAAGCCGGAAAAACTGCCCTTGGTGAACTTGTAGAGCCGCTCGGCCATCACCCGCCCGCCCTCCAGGTTGCGCAGAACCGTCTCCAGGTCTTCCAGGAGTGGCGGCTGGGCCGCGGAAAAATCGGTTTCCGGGGTTATTTCCCGGGAGGCATAGGTTTCGGTAAGCGCCCGGTCCAAAATCGCGTCTTCTTCGGCGGAAAGATTTCCGAGCATGAGTTTTAGAAGTCCGGCGAGATTTACAACATGCGAACGCAGAACGTCTCCGGGTAGTTCGCCTTCGGGCACTATGGGGATATCAAAAGGATTAATGTGTTTGTCCGAAGACAGGGAGATATTGAAGAAACTGCCGCCAAAAGCCTCGGCCAGGCGCTCGTATTCGTTCTCCGGGTCGATGACGATTATATCCACACCCATCATCAAGTAGCGGATAATGTCCAGCTTGGCGGAGAATGATTTGCCGCTGCCGGCCTTGGCAAAGACCACCTGGTTGGCGTTTTCCAGGGAAAAGCGGTCGAAAATTATCAAGTTGTTGTTATGGAGGTTTACTCCATACATCACTCCTTGGTCGGAGGTTAGGTTGCTGGACACAAACGGGAAGAAAGATGAAATAGGAGTGGAATTCATCGGGCTGGTTATGTCCAGGCGGTCGTCAGCGAGCGGCAGGACGGACAAGAAACCATCCAGTTGTTCAAACAGGGCGGGTTTTATATATATCAGCTGGGTTTCCATCATGGAGGTTATCCGGCCTTCCAGTTTGTTTAGCTCCTCCGGGGTGTCGGCGTAGGCGGCAACATAAACGCCGGTGCTGAACAGTTTCTCTTGGGCCTGCTGCAGGGTGTCGCGCAGGGACTCCACATCTTGGAGCGCAGTTTCCAGCAGGGGGTCGCGGACTAAACCCTTTTCCTGTTGTTCGCTGATTTGGGACTCCAGTTGCGCGGATTTCCGTCGCAGGTTGCGCAAGGCGGTATTGGTGTCCACCGGGTTTATGAAAATGGAAACATCAAATAAGTTCGGCAGATTAATAAGCGACTCAAACCAGCCACCAGTTAGAAAGCGCGGGTAGGAGAAAACGAACATGGTTTTGACCAGCTTGTTGCCAACCTTAAGATGGCCGGGATTCACCTCTATTCCGGCCGGGGATATTATTTTTTTGATGTTGCTTTGGGCCTCAGGCATTGGTTGGTGTTGGCACGTTGGCCTTCTCGATCGCTTCCGGGTTGTAAAAATTATAGAAGAGTTCCACCAACTGCTCGTCGTTTAGGACCAGGGTCTCCAGGCCGATGGTTGCCAAGCCGTCCTTGACTTGGGCCACTCGCTGGCTTAGTTGGGTTATGTTTTCGGCGAGCGCGGACTCGTCCTGCTTCTCGATTTCTTCCGGCGGCGGCGCCTTCCGGGACAAAAAAGGAACCTTGGCCAAGAATCCGGCGCTGGTCGGGATGGGCAAGGGGTCGAACGGCACAACCACAAAAAACTCCTTGTCCATTATGGCGTTGTCGCGCACAAACTGGCGGATAAACTCTTGGTATTCGCCGATTTGGTCCTGAAGCAGAAGCGACTGTTCCTCGGTCTTACGCGCCTCCAGCGCGTTTAAATAGCGCTCAATATTCACCTTGCGCGAATGGATAATTATCTGCAGAGAAAAATTCAGACCGTTTAGGAAGTTTTGGTACGCTTGGGTAATGATGTTCTGCTCCTCCTCGGACTTCAGGGAGAAATTTATGCCGCTGACCATAATGACCTGGCGCAGCCCGCCGTTTTTCAAAACCACCGTGCTCTGATGCACGCCATCCACCGCCACCAAGTCCTGGGTGTTGGCTAGATTTTTGGCCATTTTAGTTAGCTTATAGCTTCATTAGCTTTTTAGCTTCGTTAGCTTGAGGCTGTCTTGGCGGTCGCGAGTGAATGATTTTAATAATTATACTACAGTTTTATTCCTCTATTTTTTGCTAACAAGCTAGGAAGCTAGCGAAGCTAACGAAGCTGAAGTGCTAGCGGTAGTCCACCCGGCGCGCCGCCTTGCGTTCGCCGGTCAGGCGCCGGATTATTTCATATTTTTCCTTGGCGCGCCTTGTGCCTACTTCCGCGACCTCCGCCGCCGCACGGCTGCCGGTTTGCACCTGGCGCCAGGCGGATTTGAGCGCCATGCCGGCTATTATGTTTTCCATAGAAAAGCCGCCGCGACTGGCCTCTTCGCTAAGCGTTTCCTCGTTTTTGGGCAGGGTTGGGTTTTTCGGCTGCCACACGTAAAGCTGTGGCTTCCAATAAAACTGCGCCGCGGCTAGCATTACCTTGACAAGCGATTGGCCGTTGATTTTGACCATAGCCAAGGCCACGCCGCCGCCAACCACGACCAGGGACAAAAGTAGCCATAGCCACATATTCAGCGTGAAAAAGAGAAGGATACTTATGCTCG
>JBBUAX010000046.1:0-2318 GCA_038058515.1 Patescibacteria group bacterium | reverse complement strand
GTTTACCGCAATATCTGCGGTTTCCCGGTCGCGGATTTCGCCGATAAAAATGATGTCCGGGCTGTGGCGCAGAAGCGCGCGCAATCCCGAAGCAAAAGTTATATCCGCCTGTAAATTAACTTGGGTCTGGCTTACGTTCCGTATCAAGTACTCCACTGGGTCCTCAACGGTAGTGATGTGCACTTCCGGGCGGTTCAACAAGCTCAAGACCCCGTAGATGGTTGTGGTTTTGCCGGAGCCGGTGGGACCGGAGGACAAGAGCATGCCGAAGGGACGCTTAATCGCCCGCTGCAGCTTGTCCACGATGTTCGGCTCCATGCCCAGTTCGTCAAAGGTCAGGAAGGACTGCATACCCGGCAAAAGACGCAGGGAAACTTTCTCGCCGAAAAATGTCGGCATCACTGCGGCGCGTACATCCAGTTCCACGTCGCTGGAATGAACGCGAAAGCGGCCGTCCTGGGGACGCATATGCTCGTCAATGCGCAGTCCGGCCATAGTTTTTACTTTAGCCACCACTCCATCGTTAATGGATTTATCCACTATCAGAATATCCCGTAAAACGCCGTCAATGCGGAAGCGCACTTTCATAATTTCCTCCTCCGGCTGGAAATAAATATCCGAGGCGTCCAGAATCGCCCCGTAATCAACAATCGTGTCAAAGAACTGCGCTAAGGGCACGTTTTCCAGGACGTTCCCGCCGCCTTGAACTAAACTGCTGCGCAGGGCCTGGACCTGTTCGGAAATAAGATTTTCAAAGTTCTCCGACGCTTTTTTCTTATACAGCCGGTAGCCCAGGCGCAAATCCTCGGAGGTAGCCAGATACGGCTCTATGTCACCCTTCAGGTATTCTTTAAGAAAATTGAGATTGTCCATATCGGTCGGGTCAAGCATCGCCACATGGAATGCTTTGGTTTTAGCGTCGTGGCCGATCACCAGAACCTGCCGCTGGCGGGAAACCGCCTCCGGCAAGGTTTCCACCGATTCGCTCTTAACCTGCATGGAGCGGATGTCAAAAAGCGGCACGTGCAGGTATGCACCGATAAGCTCGTTCAAGTATTTATGGCTTAAGCGTCCCTCGGCTACCAGCAAGCGCTGAACCGTAAGCCCGCTGCGCTTGGATTCTTTTTCTATCTGCTGCCAGCCGGCTTCGTCCACCACCCCGTCTTTAAGCAGAATTGTTTTAATCGTCTCATTGGGCAGAGCCATAACTATATTTTACCCCCGCACCCCGGAAGCTACAACCGCGGAAGTGCTGGTGGATAGTCCTGCTCTGTCTCACCGGGTGAGGGCTGACTGTGGCAGTAACACTTTCCAAAACAAAAAACCGAGCGGCTTTAAGCCGTATCGGTTTTCCGTTCGCACTAATCTACACCATACTAGAAGCCGTTGGGCAATATGGTAAGGTCGCTGCCCACCTCGTAAGTCGCGGCTGAGTCGCCGCCATCCGTCCCATCCATATTTAGGTCAGTCAGGAAATAAGTGCTCTCCAGGCGGGCGGTTATCTCAATTGTCTTGGCCGGGGTCTCGCAGGCATAGCCGTAATAGTAAAGCGTACTGTTGCCGGTGCCGTTCGTCGGGTCCAATGGCAAATTAGCCAACGGCGAACCGCCGGGCGTTTGGTCCAGCCGCGCCGGTATCCAACCGCTAGAACCGACGGTCTGGGTGATGGAGTTAGATGTAGTAGCGCTGCTCCAGGCCGGAGTTCCTCCGGTTGGGGCGGTGATAGCACCGGTTGTATTTACCCAAAAATTATCGGTTCCGCTTCCGTTCAAGCATTTGGCATTTTCACTGCCACCGGCATCTCCACTTAGATTAGGCGTGCCCGTCGCCTGGGCCATATATAGGTTCAGTGACGTTTTTATCGCGTCCAAGTCAGCTATGCGCTTGGCATCCCGGGCGCGCTGCAGCTGCTCCGCCGGGTTAAGGGCGACGACCACAATGGCGATTAATACCGCCAGGATGCTTACGGTGACGATAAGCTCAATAAGGGTAAAGCCCCTGGCTTGTTTGCCCGGCATAATCGTTCTAAAATCTATATTGGGTTTGGCGACATTCTTAGAAGCTATCTCAAAATACCATTCTTCGGCGTCATTCTGCGTGCCGTTCAGCGTGGCTCCACTTCTACACTGTGTTATAGAAGCAGATATGCGCTGATTACAACGCTGATCTACGCGGAAGCATATATTTATGAGGTTAACTCTTGAATAGTATACAACCTTTATCCTCCTTCTACCTAACCCCCTGTGGACAACTGCAACCCAAGCAAATATATGAAACTGAAGCCGTCATCTGGCCAAGTGCTTGTGGAAATCATCATC
>JBBUAX010000045.1:0-5036 GCA_038058515.1 Patescibacteria group bacterium | reverse complement strand
GCGTGACTATGGCTTGTTTAATAGGAGTAGGTACGGGAGTGGAGAGCGGCGCGGCAACCGGAGTCAAGTTTGCGGATGAGGCCTGCGTTATAAAACTCAATATTGAACCATAGGAGGCACCGTACTGATTCTGGGCCGCTGCCCTGAAGTAATAGGTGGTATTGGGTGAAAGTCCGGAAATTAAAAGCGAATAAGGTTGGTACGCGCTGCCTGCTCCGACTGGCACCTGCGCTGTCGTAGAACCCAGGGAAATCGTTTGCCCGTATTCAAACCAAGCGCTCGTTACCCCATTTTGGGGATCCACGTCGCCGTTAAGAAACGCCGAGTTTTGCGAAACAATAGTTGCGGCTCGGGTTACCACTCCTGGCGCCAATCCCGAGCCCGAACCGCTGCCTGAAGTCATAAAACTGGACATCGGGCCATAAGATATTCCAACGGCGTTTCTCGCTACTGCCCGGTAGTAATATATTATGTTCGGCAAGAGGTTGCTTAAATACTGCGAAAAGCTGCTGTACGAATTTCCATTTCCCAAACTTACGGCGTTGGTGGCAAGAGTGAATGAAGGGCTCGTGCCGTATTCAAACCAAGCCAGAGTATCTAAGCCGTTGGGGTTTGCGCTGCCGTTTAATGTGACTGAGTTTTGAAAAACATTAGCAGTGTTTGTTTGGACAGCCGGCGCGCCACCCCCGACGCTGACTCCAGAACCAGAACTGCCGCAATCACTAATGCCGGCTACGCATGCGATTATCGCGAACATATTTAAATTCCGCGAGGATGAATTCCCATACCCCTCTGCCAATGAGAAATTCGGAAACGCAAAACCGCCGACTGCCGCGACTCCCAAAAAAACAACTATAAATTTTTTAGATATGTGTTTCATTACGATGTTATAATCTTTATTTATTTTGCTATCGTAGCATAAATCCATTGTGCTGTCAATAGCAAAGCTCCACCCCTTTTGTTATGCCACCCATTTTGTTATGCCACATTTCCGTAATGTTTTCCGTAATGTCACACTTATTCTGTCATGACAGAATAAGTGCGCATAACAAACCTGCCTATTCCGCCTACGAGAAAATCACAACATACAAATTTGTCGGTAAAATTGGCGAAGTGAAAACTCAATATTTAGGACATCCGATGTCCCGATATTATCGCAATTTTAAGACATCGGATGTCCAGAAATTTTATTTTACAAAAGGTTTTTAATTGAAAAAATAAAAATGCCCCGCGGCTCGCTTGCTTTTGGCTTGCGAAAACACGGGGTTTACTCCAAAAATATTCCTACCCAGGCGGAGCAACCCGGATAGTTACCCTTTCTCCAGCAGGTCCGAGAAACCGGACTCTGCCCCCTCTCGCGCCAACGTCTTCTGTGAGAGAGAACTCCTTGCCGTCCTCAAACCTGGCGCGGGTGTTTGACGGCCCATACCACCGGTAGTTCCAGCCAGTAGGAAGAGTATCGATGCCGAGGAAGTCCTTCGACGGCTTGTCCCCTCCAATAAGGCGGATGCTCACTATCCGGACAAAATCCGCGCCTTTCTCGCGGTAATCCCTCCAGATAGCCGAGACATTGGCGATATATGCCTTTGTCTCGTCTGGAAGGCCAGAGGTAAGACCGGCCTCGCCCGCGTTGTAGGCCGCAAGCGCTCTTTCCAGCTCGTACTTCTTTAATAGCCCGGAAAGATGTTCGGTCCCGGCGTCAATGTTCTGCTTCGGGTCAAATGCGTCAGTGACCCCATACTGCCTTGCCGTTCCCGGCATAAGCTGCATAAGGCCTTGCGCGCCTTTGGGACTTTCTGCTTTGGGGTCAAAGCCGGACTCAACCGCGATCACGGCGCGGACGAGATCCGGGTCAACGCCGTGTTTCTGCGCGGCAGTCTGAGTGAGCTCGTCGTACGGCGTTGCGATGATCGTCGGCATTGATACCGCAGCGCGGCCCGCGACGAGTTTCGATTCGCCGATGTTGAAACGCGACCAAGAGCCGATAAGGAAACAAAGCATCCCGACAACTACCGGGATCCACATCCAGCGAAGCGCGTTGTCTCTCATCACGTACCTCCCCATAGTCCTCGCAACGCTCTCAAAATTTCAGGGAGCGCCCCGCGAGTTTCAGGCGAGACGTTTACCCTCGTTTCGCTGACCGTCTTTACTACGCCTCCTTGATCTGTTTGGACGAATTCTTTTGCTTCCTCAAAGGAGCATTCAAATTGGTCCATCGTCTCTTGGATGCGAGCTCGACGGTGCGCTAACTGCAACCTTTCTCCTTCCCGTTCCTCGGCTTCCCGGGCTTCTGCGTCCGCCTGTTCCGCTACCCCTCCCAAAACGTTGATGTCGCCGACGTTCAAACGTTCGAGCAAAACACCAAGGTCGGGGATGAGGAGCTTTCCTGTTCCCGATCGGAGGTCGCGGATCTCGTTTCTGCGCGCTTCTACTGCGCGCCGAAGCTCGTCTTGCTGTCCCGGCATCAGAACATAAAAAACCTCATTCACCTGTCGCCAGTTGTTTTCTGCCCACGGACGAATGTTCTTGAACACCTGTTCAGCCGTGGGCTGAGGCCGGGAGAAATAGGTGAGCCAGACAAATGTCGGCACATCTTGGCTGTGCTCAGGAATTGGAGTCACCGACTCCCCGCCAGCGACTCTCTTCACCAGCACTGAAACGGCTTCCAGGTGGGCTTTGTTAAGCTCTCGCCAGTCCGCCGGCCCTTCGTTATCCGCCATAGCCCACTCGCGCACCCGCTCCTGGACTTTGCCGGTGAGAATGGTTTTCACGCCATCCTCCTCGCCGCTATCCACGTACTGGATGAGATAATCAGAAGCAGACCGAATAGTGAGATGCACTGGCACCTCCGAGTTCGCACGGTCAGGCGTCCTTGCCCCCTTCACTGTTACGGTGAAAGAGATCCGCTTTACATTGATGGGGATGAACCCGTACCAGTGGGGATATAGCGGGAAATGCCGCCAGCCCTCGTCCTTGTAGACCGTTACGGTAATCGTGCGCGGCGGCTTGCCGGGTTCGGTTACCTCTTCTTCTCGCGTCTGACGCTCGCCAAACTTCGTGACAAGCGCCTTATGCGGTGGCTTTGCGGGAATCCTGCGCAACCCCTGAAGAAAGAAAACCCCCCAGAGGCAAATCGCGGTTCCGATCGCAAACCACGCTGCCATCCAGGCATCGTGTGGATCTGTTTTGAGATACGCCGCGGCGCCGACCACGAATGGTGCCCCGCAGAGAAACAACATAGTCAGAAAAACAATCAATCTCATGTCCGCTCCTTTCTGTCCCGCCTTGGCAGGACTTTTCTCTTATTCAAAATTCAAAGTGCCGCTTCCGAGATTACTCCCGAAAGCAGTAAAGATATAGCATAAAAGTTTATAAAAGTCAAATAGTTTGCGTTTTAATAAAAATGCCCCGCCTCGCGTTGTGGTGTTCGCGAGAGCGGGGCGCTTGGGCGCACATCGCCTTTTATGGAGGCGTAATGCGCACCGTAACTTTTTCTCCGGCAGGCCCGCTGAATCGGACCTTGCCGCCCCGGACGCCGACATCGTCGGCGATCCCAAACTCGGCGCCGTCCTCAAACCGGACGCGGGTTCTAGGCGGCCCGTACCAGCGATAGCTCCATCCCACAGGCAGGGCGTCAATGTCAAACACGTCGTCCGACACAACGCCCTCGCCCTTGAGGTTGATTACCACCTCTGACGGCGGTTGCGGAACGCGCGGTGCGGGCGCGGTGAACTGCGCCTGCGGCCACGCTGGCGGCATTGCTGATGTTCTCATCTGCGCCAGCTTTGCCGGGCTCGGCACACGCGCAAAGGCGATAATGACCGCAAGGCCGTAGCCCGCAATCATCATGCCGATTGCGACGCGGCGGCCACGAGGATGATGGTACCGCTTCTCGGGCCAATCTTCTGACTGCCTACCACCATCATCATCTGTCCAGCGGCGGGTCCTCTTCCGCTCGGTGTATTTGCCGAGCCAGAAGCGGTGGAGAAGCTGTCCGATGCCACCGATAGCAGCGAAGAACAATCCCCAGCCCCCGAGGATGGCAACCCCTCCGAAGAGCAGAAGGATTAGCCACCCCCATTTCAAAATCCGCCAACCCATCTTCAACAAACCGATCATGGTTTTCTCCTTTCGTGTTTCGTGGATTTCCTTATGGAATTTTTTAAGTGCCTCCGAGAAGATTCTATCCTCCCGAAACAAAATAAGTATAGCATACAAATATAGAAAAGTCAAGCTTGCACACGCACAAAGTCTGATTCTTTGAAATTGTTACGATTTATGTATTATGATGAAGTAGTTTGTCTTAACCGAAAACGTCAAATAATGAAAGAGTTTTTGGGGCGGGTAGCCGAATTGGTATAGGCGCAGCGCTTAGAACGCTGTTCCCGAAAGGGAGTGTGGGTTCAAATCCCACCCCGCCCACAGCTCATTGTCTTTTGTTGCTTTGTTATCTCGTCCCCATTGTCTCGTCCCCCTCGTCCTCTTTGTCACATTTATTATGTCATGACAGAATAAGTGCGCGCACTGACGAAATTAATTGTGAAAATTGACGCAGCGGCCACGAGGATGCCGGCTGGAACATCAACCAAATAGTGCTGGGCAAAAAGCACTGTGCCCGCCATTGATAAAAAAGCCACTATCCCAAAAAGCAGCCCGAGTTCTCTCCTGGTTTTATAAGAGTAGTAAGCCAGAAGCGAAGCCCAGACAACATGCGCGCTGGGAAAGGTTGAAGTTGGCATAACGCCGCCGAGATCCGCTGTCTTTATTTTTCGCACTTTCTCTAGGATTAATTCAATGGACGGCTGAGGATGGTAGTTACTCACAAGATTTTGCCCGATATCCGCGGAGATCGGCAACGCATAGACGTTATCCAGAAAACGGTCATGCGGACTCAAAACAGGCACAAGCTCCCAGAAAAATAAGAGCGCCGCCAAACTTAAACAGAAGGCGGCGGCTATTTCCCGAAACCGATCGCGATGCGAGAAAAATAAATAAAGGCCAAAAAATACGAGGACAACAGGGAGATAAAAAAAGGA
>JBBUAX010000044.1:0-2449 GCA_038058515.1 Patescibacteria group bacterium | reverse complement strand
TATTCTCTGCCGGGCACAACCCAGATTCAAACCAACGCCCAAGCGGGTCTGACCTTTGCTAACGGTCTGCGTTCCATTCTGCGCCAGGACCCGAATATCATCATGGTCGGCGAGATCCGCGACGAGGAAACCGCAGACATTGCGGTTAACGCGGCTTTGACCGGCCATGTGGTTTTATCCACGCTGCATACCAACGACGCAGCCACCACCTTTCCGCGCCTTATTGATATGGGCGTGCCGCCATTTCTGGTTGCGTCCACGGTGAATGTAGCCATGGGTCAGCGCCTGGTGCGTATGATTTGTCCGAAATGTAAAGTGGCCAAGGCGCTCACGGCGGCGGAGATTAAAAGCGTAAAAGAAATTTTGCCGGAAATTGGCAGTACCCGGACATTCTACGCCGGCAAGGGCTGTGCGGAGTGCAGCAACACTGGCTACCAGGGACGTATCGGCGTGCGCGAGGTTTTGGAGGCCAACGACGAAATAAGACAGATGATAATGAATCGCGCCAACGCCAACCAGATTAAAGATGCGGCGGTCAAAGCCGGGATGACCAACATGATCAAAGACGGCATTGAAAAGGCCCTGCAGGGCATAACCACCCTGGAGGAGGTTTTGCGGATAATTCATGAATAAGCCGCGCATCCCGCTTTTTAATATTTTCGGCCGGATTAAAGACGAGGAAAGGATTAACTTCGCCCGCCACCTATCCATTGTCATTCAGGCCGGTCTGCCGCTAATAGAAGGCCTTAGAATCATCCGCAAGCAAGCCGCCTCCCGCAACCTGGGCAGGATGATTGACCAGATCGTCGTGGACGTGAATAGCGGCCAGTTTTTGGCGGCGAGTTTGGAAAGATTTCCCGGGGTTTTCGACACGTTTTTTGTTAACATCGTCCAAGTTGGAGAGGTGAGCGGCACTTTGGCATCCAATTTGCTTTACTTATCCACCGAGCTTAAAAAATCCAAGGACCTGAAAAGCAAGGTTCGCTCCGCGCTGGTATACCCATTCGTGGTTTTGGTGGCCATGGTAGCCGTGGTCGGCTTTCTGGTTTTCTTCGTATTTCCCAAAGTTCTGCCCATCTTCCAGAATTTTAACGTGCAGTTGCCGGCCACCACCAGAATCCTGATCTTCATCTCCGAATTCATTTTGAACTACTGGTACTATCTTCTGGGCGGCCTGATTGTTTTTATAATTGCCGCCCGCCTATTTTTGCGCATAGACAGGATAAGATACTACTGGCACTGGTCCCTGCTCCACGTGCCGGTTCTGTCCCGGGTGATGATAGAAAACAACGTCGCCAATATGAGCCGGATACTGGCGGTGCTTCTTAAAAGCGGCATCAAGATAGTGGAAGCGGTGAAGATAACCGCAGCCACGTTCAATAATCACGTATACCGCGAGGGACTGCTTCTGGCCGCGGAGGAAATCCGCAAAGGCGAACGCATCGTCCACTATCTTGGCGAGCACCGCCGCATCTTCCCGCCGCTTCTAACCGGGCTCATTGAGATCGGCGAGAGCACCGGCAATTTGGAAAGCAATCTGGAATACCTTTCCAACTATTACTCCGAGGAAGTGGAAACGAGTTTGCGCAACCTGACTACGCTTCTGGAGCCCATACTGCTTTTGACTCTGGGCTTGGTCGTCGGTTTCGTGGCCATTTCCATAATCACGCCCATTTATCAAATCACCCAGGGAGTTAACAAATGAAGCATTTTTATGCGCGCAAGGGGTTTACTCTGGTGGAACTGTTCCTGGCCTTAGCCATAATCCTTATAGTTTTCGCCATTATTATGCCGGGCGGAATTGAATTCTACCGCTCCTATGCCTTGACTTCTGAGCGGGATAATCTACTTAGTATTTTGCGCAAGGCACGGAGTTTATCCATGGGCAACATAAATGAGCGTGAGCACGGGGTTTATGTCGGCGCCAACGATTACACCTTGTTTGAGGGCGCGTCTTACGCCGCACGAGTTTCGGGTTTTGACCAGGTTTACAAGCGCGCTGCCGGCCTCACCACCACCGGCCCCAATGAAATAGTTTTCCGCCAGCTGGACGCCTATACCACCGCCTCGGGGACGATAAATATATCCAACGGCACCGGCCAGTCGCTTATCCGCGTAAACAATGAAGGCCGGATTGATTGGTGAGCGTAGAAGCGGATAAGCGCGGATAAAGTCAAAATGTATAAGCGGATCCACGCGGATTTTAATAGAATATTAACAAAGAATCTATAAATAAAATGATCCGCGTTATTCCGCTTCTAAAATTCAAAAATCCGCGCCAGTCCGCTTCTAAAGATGGCCAATCCACCATTGAAGTTCTGATCGCCCTTTTGATCCTGGTTGCGGCTCTGTCCGGTGCGGTAATAGTTATTTTCGGCGGGCAGTCGCTTACTATTGACAGCGGTGAGAGCAACCGTGCCCTGCGCCTGGCCGAAGAGAATCTGGAGAC
>JBBUAX010000043.1:0-3905 GCA_038058515.1 Patescibacteria group bacterium | reverse complement strand
TTCTTTTCAGAAATTTATTGAAGAGATTGGAATTGCTGACGCTGAAATTCAGAAATTAAACTTTGTCAATGGACAGACTGGTTTTTCAATAACTGCTAACCTCCCCAATATCTCTCTGGTTGATACCGAATTAAGATTTAGAAATTTTTCGCAGAAAAATCAATGGGAAACGATAAAGAGTGTAAGGGCGGAACATTTTGCTTTTGTTGAATATAAAGACAAGGACTACGAAATACGAATTTCTTACAAGTTAAAGCAAGCTGGGGTTGAAGTTAACTTGCAATCTATAAAATGAACAAGTATTTTAATTTAACATCATCGGTCGGGGTATTCATTATTTTGATAGGGGTATTTATTGCAATTCTTTATCCCGTTAGTGATATTAATGCTGCTATAAACTGCTCGGAGGTTAGCTGTACGGAGGATCCCCCCAACTATTTTTGGTGTGATTATAGTCAACGAGATCCTTGCCCCGACCGATCGGGCTACCTTACTACTTGTGTGTTTGTAGATCCTAGTAGATTTATCCCATGTGGTTCTGATCAACAGGGGTGGTGGTCCTGTTGGCCAGAGGAGTGTGCATACATACCTCTAAAATATGGCTGTTCGGGCGGTGCTTGTGTGGAGGATCCCGAGGGTCCTTATAATACAGACCCTACTTGTAATTATGAGTGTGGCGGCGGAGGCGGCGGCGGCGGCGGTTCTACTGATTTCAACGTTTCCCTTTCTCCCGCCATCCGTATCATCAATCAGGGAGAGACCACTGCCTATGATGTTACTGTTGGTTCTGGTGATGAATACAGCGGCACCGTGAATCTTTTAATGAGCGACACCTGCCCTACTAATGCTACCTGCACTTTTGGCAGCAGCTCTCTCTCTGTTTCTGACGGCAGTTCTACCTCTACCGCCTTAACCGTAACCACCAATCCCTCCATCACTGCCCAGACCTATACTCTTTCTGTAACCGGCGATGACGGGAGCAAAACCCACAGCGCCAGCGCTAATTTACAGGTTAATGTTGTTATCTCCGCTGCCTGCGACAGCGCTTGGCGCAGCATCCCCAGCGACATAATCATTAGAAACGGCACCAATCCAGTGGCTGTGTATGTTCCTCTAGACAGCGGTTCTGCCTATCCTAACAGCATTGGAGTGGGGATTGTCGGAGATAATCCTAATGTTATTTATCATCAAAATTGCTCCTTCGGTTTGGGTTCTCCCTGCGGCTGGAACACTGATTGGAACCTGATTCCGGGCAACATTTCTGGCGGCGGCAATATCTATTCTTACAGTTTGTCCAATATCAACACATTAATCTATGGGGCCAGCAAACTCTGGAAACTTCTTGTTCAATACCCTTCTGGCAATTTCACTACTGTTAATTGGGCGGGAAGCGGTTGGACTTCGTGGGCGGGCGAACTTGGCAGTCCTGCTTACGGCACTCCTACCACTGCCACGGCCAATGGCTATAATTTCAATTTCCGCCGGGATCCCGGCACGGGCAGAGCCCAATACCAATGCTTGTCAACCAACGCGACCCTGGTTATTTCTCCTCCTGCGACCTCCACCCTTGTCGGCCAGACCGCAACTTTCCAGGCTCTTTTTGACCCAGACGGCCCTAGTGGCTCAGAAGCAGAACAAAATGTAACCGCTAATCCAGGCACAACCTGGGATTCCAGCCCCCATTCCATTGCTTCTCCTGCCGCAGTCAAAGGACAGTTTCAGGGGAACGCAGCCGGCACAGCCGCAATCTCCGCCACCTACGGCGGCCTTACAGCGAACGCCTTCTTGAATGTCTACTCAGTATCTTCCCCTGATTTCAGCCTTTCGGTAAATCCCTTAAGCCGGGCAATAAGACGCGGAGAATCAGGCACATTCACGGTTTCCGCAACCGGCATAAACGGATTTTCCTCGTCCATAGGGCTTTCAACATTGAATCTTCCTATGGCAGTAACGGGCTCCTTCTCGCTTGCTTCAATTATTCCCGGCCAGCAGTCCATCCTTGCTCTAAATGTCGGGCTTGGAGCGCCGCTCGGCGCACACACTTTCATTATAAGAGGCACTGGCAGTACCCACGATTATCCAATCGGCTTAACCATAACCCCTGCTCCAGCTTCAAATGCCGACCTTATATCCGAATCCCTGTCGTACTCTCCCGGTTCCCCCTTGCCTGGCAACCAAATGTCTTTTTCCGCGACAGTCAGAAACCAGGGCACCGAGAATTCTCCGGAGACAGAGACCAGCCTGCGCGTTGACATAGGCAATGACGGCTCATGGGATGTTTTTCCTTCTAACCGGCTAACCAGCGCCCTTGACGCGGGAGAGACGGAAAGCGAGACCTGGGCTAATGTTTGGGTGGCGCAGTTAGGGACTCACAGGTATGAAGTTTGCGCTGACGCGAATAACCTCGTTTCAGAATCAAACGAAACAAACAACTGCGCCACCAGAATCTTCACTGTTACTCTGTCAGGCGGACAGACCCACACCGAATGCGTGAACCGCGCCTGCGCCGCTGTTGCTGGACCGGGCATAAACCGCTGTTCCGTAAATACTGACTGCGGCGGAGGCGGAGGCGGAGGTGGAGGTGGAGGCGGAGGTGGAGGCGCTTTCCACAGCGAATGCGACCCAACCCAGCAGGCCTGCGTGAATAAAGCAGGAGCAGCTTCAAGCACTTGCAGGACAGATTCGGAATGCGGCATTCCCCGCAACACCCATCTGGAATGTCAGTCAAACGCCTGCGTTATAAAAGGAGAAGCAGGCAGTAACTCCTGCGTGACTGTGGGCCAGGGATGCGTCGGCAGAAGGATAGAGATCCCGCCGAGATAGCATCGGCTGGATGCGGGCGTTTGGGTTTTGTCTTTAATTATTTTCCTCGCCGTCAGGGGCAGGAAACAGAGAAGGCCGTTGGGGTTGTGCTTTATTTGTTATGAAAATCCTTATTTTCTACATCGAGTTTTTCGAAGTGATACACGGCGATACACACATATATCGATCTCGTTTCCTCCGACCAGCATCCAGTTTCCGGTAAGTATCAAGGAACGGCCGTAGGTTGTCGTCCCAGTTATAATATTTTTCCACGAATCTCCTTCCGTTTCTTGCTTTCGTTATAAAATCTTTCATGTTCCGCATCACAAAATCTATTTTTGCGGCGTAATTGTCTACGTCATCTTCTACTATTAAATTTTCTTTTATAGATGACCTTAATCCTTCAATGCTGAAATTAGTGGCGATGGTCAGAATACCGGAGGCCAGATAGTCGAGTATTTTAAGACGTGTTCCGGATCCTTCGAATATTGGCGCGATGGCTATATCGTATTTTCGCAACTCTTTATTCAAATCATCCACTCCGCCTCGGAAAATAATGTCTGTTTTGAATATTTCTTTTTTAACCTTATCGGGCGCGATTCCCACCACTGAAACCGTATACCTCGGATCTATTTTCTTGAGTTGCGGCAGTATCTTTTTGGCTATTAACTTCAATGAATTTTCGTTAGGAGGATAATACATATGCCCCAGAAAAACTATTTTATATCTCTTCTTATGTCTCGGAAAACAATCGAAGTCGGAGCAATTTATCGCGCCCGCGTAAACGCCTATTTTATTCTCGTCTATGCCCATCAAGCGAATATGCGACTTATCTAATTCCGATCTGCATAGCACGTAGTCGGCCGCTTCCATAGCTTCAGTCTGGAGTTTTTTTATCCGATAAAGTTCCTCTCTATTCCTGTTTAACTTTTTATACAACACATGATCTATGTTTATCGCCTCTAATATCATTTTCACGTTTATCTTCCGCAGACGGTCTACGATCTCCAGCGCCTCCTCGGAATTGTAGATATGCAAGTAATCGATGCCACTCAGATTTACCGCGTATTCCAAAATTCCGTTGTTTTTAGAAAATTCACCGG
>JBBUAX010000042.1:0-1778 GCA_038058515.1 Patescibacteria group bacterium | reverse complement strand
CTCCCCCGCCAAGGCGGGATCGCGGACAGTTGCGGGACAGCCAATCGGGCTGCGTGATACAATTTAAATTGCCCTCTTGGGCAAAATTGGCATGGATAACTACGTTGAAAAATTAAAAGATCTTTTAATCACTGCTGCGAAACAAAATGCTTCGGATTTGCACATTGCGGTTGGTCGTAAGCCAACCTTGAGGATTGACGGCACCCTTGTTGCTCTTCAGAAAGAATCCATTTTAACTCCAGAAGTAGTCGAAGGATTAATTACCGCCCTTCTTACTCCCGAACAGAAGGAAAGGTTGCTGCGGGATAAGCAGCTTGATTTTGCCTATAATTTAGAAGACAAAGCCCGTTTTCGAGTGAACACTTATTTCCAGCGCGGCTATCTCGCAGCTGCTCTGAGAACAATTTCTACCCGCATCAGGACGATTGAGGAGTTGCGGCTTCCTCCTATTCTTCACGACTTCGCCCGACTGTCTCAGGGATTTATATTGGTAGTGGGGCCGGCTGGCCATGGCAAATCCACGACTTTGGCTGCGGTATTGGATGAGATTAATCACACCAGAGCTGACCACATTATTACAGTAGAGGATCCTGTTGAATACATTTTCACGCAGGATCGCGGAATAATTTCCCAACGGGAAGTCGGCACCGACACCCCAACGTTCCACGAAGGCCTACGCACCCTTTTGCGGCAGGATCCGGATGTTGTCATGATTGGGGAGATGCGCGATGCGGAATCAATCTCCACGGCAATGACCGCGGCGGAGACAGGCCATCTGGTTTTCTCCACGCTCACCAATTCTGCCTCGCAGACAGTTGATCGCATCATAGACTCATTTTTGGCGGAACAGCAAGGGCAGGTAATATCGCAGCTCGCGGCAACATTAGTGGCTATTGTTTCCGAACGGCTCTTGCCGCGCTTGGGCGGCGGCCGCGTGCCAGCGATGGAAATTATGATTGTAAATCCGGCCATCCGCAATTTAATCCGCGAGCGCAAAGTGTATCAAATTGACCTGGTGATTGAAACGAGCTTCCAGGAAGGAATGATTACTCTTAATCGCTCAATGGCCAATTTGGTTAAACACAAGGAGATTTCTCTGGAGGCCGCCGAGCTTTATTCCATGAATCCTTCAGAGCTGAGGATTTTATTGGAGAGGATATAATCATGGAACATGAATCATGAAACATGAATCATGAAACACAAACATGATTAATGGTTCAAGGTTCAAGATTTAAGATTCATGAAGTTCAGATACCAGGCTAAGACAAAAGAAGGAGAAGTGCAGGTTGGGTTCGTGGAGGCGGGCACTCGCGACGCGGCATTAAATATTCTGGCCAGCCACGAGCTTTTCGTTCTAAGCATCGAAACCGCCGAGAAGATTCGGTGGTACGATCGGCTCGTAAATTATTTCAATCGGGTGCGGCGGGAAGATATGGTGGTTTTCACGCGTCAATTAGCTATTCTCTTAGAGGCCAGACTTCCTTTAACCAGAACATTGCAGACGCTTTACGGCCAAACAACAAATCCAACTCTCAAGGAAGCCGTGTTCCATATTGCCGAAGATGTTGATTCGGGATTAGCGTTTTCGCAGGCGATCGAACGCCAGCCCGGGGTTTTTTCGGAATTTTTTATAAGCATGATTCGTTCCGGAGAGGTAACCGGGAATCTTGATCAAGTCACGAAATTCTTGGCCGATCACACCGAACGGGACGCGGTGCTTATTTCAAAAGCCAAATCAGCTTTGGTTTACCCGTCGGTGGTCTTGGCGCTCTTTGTGG
>JBBUAX010000041.1:0-3608 GCA_038058515.1 Patescibacteria group bacterium | reverse complement strand
CTTTGCTATAGCAAAGCAGTATGACGTGTTATAGCGGCTGAAAACAATGAACAGCGAGACCAAAATCTGTCAAAACTGTAAGCAGAGTTTCACCATCGAACCGGAAGATTTTGATTTCTACGAGCGCATAAAAGTCCCGCCGCCGACTTGGTGTCCGCAGTGCCGGTTCAGGAGACGGATAATCTTTCGAAACGAACTTAACCTTTACCGCCGCAAATGTGACCTTTGCGGCAAAAACATTGTTTCCGTCTACAAATCACCCAGTGCCTTTCCGGTGTACTGCAACTCCTGCTGGTTCTCGGACGATTGGGACCCACTGGTTTATGGCACAAGTTATGATAAAAACAGTCCGTTTTTAGCTCAATTTAGGCAACTCCTGGATAAGGTCCCGCGCTTAGCTCTTAACCAATTCAAAAATACTAACTGTGAATACACCAACTTTTCCGCAGAGTGTAAAAACTGCTACTTAAGTGTTTCTATCCTGCAGTGTGAGGACAGTGCATATTCTTCCCGCGCTTTCTATTCCAGGGACGTTTTTGACTGTTTGGATATCTCTCGTTGTGAAAACTGCTATCAGTGCGTACGTTGCGAGCAATGCTCGCGGACAACCTTCGCTCAATTTTCGGAAAGTTTAATCGATAGCCACTATTGTTTTGACTGTAAGGGTTTAACTAATTGTTTCGGTTGCGTGGCCCTGCGCAATAAAAGCTACCACTTTCTCAACCAACCCCTGGGTAAGGAAGAATACCTCCGCCGAGTGGCCGAGGTTAGAACCAACGACAACTGGGGGAAGTTTATGGAAGATTATCGCCAACTTATTTTTAGTCGACCGCGCCGCTATGCCTATATTTTAAAATCCCAGATTTGCAGCGGCGATTACATCGTTAATTCCAAAAATTCCAAGAACTGTTTTTTCATAAAAGACCTGATAAATTCCAAGAACGTTTTCAATGCCTCCAACCTGAAAGATTCTTACGACATTTCCTGGGACGACGACTCGGAATTAAGTTACGAAGTTATGAGCGGAGAAAAGGATTATTCCTTTCGTCTCGGCGCCTCTTGCTGGTACTCGCAATTTGTTGAATATTCCAGTTTTTGTCTTGACTCCAAGAATATTTTTGGCTGCGTCGGTTTGCGCAAGAAGGAATTTTGCATCTTAAACAAGCTTTATTCAGAGAAAGATTTTCTAGTTCGGCGCGAGGACATTGTTCGGGGCATGGGGGAGAATGTTTACCGTGATGCCCGGGGACGCACTTATTCCTACGGCGAGTTTTTGCCCCCGGAATTTTCCTCGTTTGCCTACAACGAAACCGTTAATCAACAATATTTCCCCCTAAATAGAGAGGGCGCCGTTGCCAAGGGGTACGCCTGGCTGGAACCGGAAACGAAGGAATATCAAATTACTTTGTCCGAATCAAACCTGCCAGAAATTCAAAGAGCAGATGAGTCCATCCTTCAAGAAACCATAGGTTGCGCCCACCAAGGTGAATGCAACCAGCAATGCACCACCGCTTTCAAGGTCATCCCCCAGGAACTGCAGTTCTATAAGAGGATGAACCTGCCCTTGCCCAGGTTATGCCCCAACTGCAGGCATTATGAGCGTCTGGCCCAGAGGAATCCGTTGAAACTGTGGCACCGCAAGTGTCAGTGTGCTGGCAGGAAATCCGAAGCACGAAATACGAAATCCGAAACAACGCTATACCAAAATACCGCTGCTCACTTCCATAAAGATGAACCCTGTCCCAATGAGTTTGAGACGTCTTATGCGCCGGAGCGCAAGGAGATTGTGTATTGCGAGGCCTGTTACAACGCGGAGGTTGTATGATGAAAACAGGCCGATGTCCCGCCGAAGCCTAAGCGAAGGCGGACGAGCAGTGCTATAATACCGAGATTGTTTAGCGTTGGCGCCGGGAATAAGTTAAGATAATCATATGTTCTGGCTCTATCTCGCCTTGGGGATAGTCGGCCTGGTTTTAGCGGCCTGGCTTATTTATTTGGCTTTGCGCCTGGCGCGGCGGCGGAGCTTGATCTCTTCCCTGCAGTTGGGGCTGTTTCTGGTCAAAATTCCCAGAGCGGAAGTGAAGGAGGGCGAGAAAATGTTCAAGTTGGAGATAAATAAGTTTGAACAGTTCCTGTCCAGCTTGGGCGCGCTTAAAAAACCCTTTGTGCTGGAGACGGCCGTGCCGCATGTGGGCGAGGAGATCCATTTTTATCTGGCCGTGCCCAAGACCTCGGGCGAAGTGGCGATAAAGCAGCTCCAAGGCCTGTGGAACGGGGCGAGCGTCACCCAGGTCAGCGACGACTACAATATATTCAACCCCACCGGCGCAGCCGCCGGCGCGTATCTCCTGCAGAAAGAAAGCTACGCCTTGCCCATCCGCACCTATCAGGAGCTGGAATCGGATTCTTTCGCTTCCGTTTTGGGCGGTTTGTCCAAGGTCAATAAGATCGGCGAGGGCGCAGCCGTCCAGCTCGTGGTTCGTCCGGCCGGCAACGACGCCAAAAAGAGGATTAAAAGCTACATTGAATCCCTGAAGAAAGGCGAATCGCTCAAGAGGGTCTTTGGCCATGAATTTCCGTTCAAACCCTCGGAGATTATGAGCGCCCTGAATCCTAAAAAGGAAGAGGAGGAAAGAAAGAAAGACAAAATCATTGATGAGGAAGCGGTTAAAGCACTGGAGGCCAAAATTTCCAAGCCGCTTTTCATGGCCAATGTTCGGGTTCTGGCCTCAGCTAGCACTCCATTTCAGGCCAATGATATTCTGGACGGGCTTTTGGCCGGTTTTGAGCAGTTCGGCAGTCCGCGGCGCAACGAGTTCAAAACAGTCAAGGTAAAGAACGCGCAAAAGCTCGCCTACAATTTTATTTTCCGCGAGTTTGTTTCCGGCCAGGCCATGACCTTAAGTAGCGAAGAGATCGCCAGCTTTTATCATTTTCCAACCTCATCCACGGAAACGCCCAGGGTCAAGTGGCTTAAATCCAAGGAAGCGCCGCCGCCGGCCAATATCCCCAATCAAGGAATTCGCATCGGCCAGAGTTTCTTCCGCGGCGAGGCCAAGCCGATTTACATTACCGACGACGACCGGCGCCGGCACCTTTATACCGTCGGTCAGACCGGCACCGGCAAATCCACCCTACTCGGCAATCTGGTCATCCAGGACATCCAAGCCGGCCGGGGCGTGGCGGTGATCGACCCGCACGGCGATTTGGCGGATTCCATCTTGGCGCATATCCCGCGGGAACGGATGGACGATTTGATTTATTTTGACCCGGCGGACATCTGGAAACCGCTTGGCCTCAACATGCTGGATTACAACCAGGACCGGCCGGAGGAAAAGACGTTTATCGTGAACGAAATGCAAGGCATATTCAACAAGCTCTTTTTGGCGGAAACCATGGGCCCCATGTTCGAACAGTATATGAGGAACGCACTGCTGCTGCTTATGGAAGACATGGCCAATGAGCCGGCAACATTGGTGGAGGTGCCGCGCATTTTTACCGACGTAGAATACCGCCGCCGCAAGCTGGCGCGCATTAAAAACCCGATAGTCATTGATTTCTGGGAGAAAGAAGCCATCAAAGCCGGCGGCGAGGCGTCGCTGGCCAAT
>JBBUAX010000040.1:0-2705 GCA_038058515.1 Patescibacteria group bacterium | reverse complement strand
TTTCGTATATTCGTACAAATTCGTATTTCGTAGCTTATGAAATATCAACCAACCATCGGCCTGGAGATACATACGATTCTAAAGACACGGACTAAGATGTTCTGTGATTCTTTGAATGACTTGGAAGAAAAAGAGCCGAACAAAAATACCTGTCCGGTGTGTCTTGGCCACCCCGGGGTGCTCCCGACCATAAATAAACAGGCCGTAGAATATGTTGTGCGTGTTGGTCTGGCTCTGGGCGGCAAGATTGCGGAGGTAAGTAAATTTGACCGCAAAAACTATTTTTATCCCGATTTGCCCAAGGGCTACCAGATCTCCCAGTATGACCAGCCGATCGTTTTGGGCGGCGAACTTTTGAATGTGCGCATAAGGCGGGTGCATTTGGAAGAAGACGCAGGGCGGCTGCTCCACGAATTGGCCAACGAGCCAACGAGCCAACGAGCCACTTATGTTGATTTCAATCGCGCCGGTGTGCCTTTAATGGAGCTCGTTACCGAGCCGGATATTCGGAGCGCGGAACAGGCCCTGGAATTTGCCAGGGAACTGCAAAGGATTCTGCGCTATCTGGGCGTCTCCGACGCGGACATGGAAAAAGGCCAAATGCGGGTGGAGGCGAACGTCAGTTTGGACATGGGCCCCAAAGCAGAACTTAAAAATATCAATTCTTTTAAAGCGGTCGGTTCGGCCATTGCTTATGAATTGGAGCGACAAAAGGGGGTTCTAGAGCGCGGCGATAAAGTGGAATATGAAACCCGCGGTTGGGACGATATGAAACAAAAAACATTCTCCCAGCGCAGCAAAGAGGAAGCCCACGACTATCGCTATTTCCCGGAACCGGATTTGCCGCCGTTTGAGCCGGCTAAAATCTTTGACCTGGAAACCATGCGCAATGAACTGCCGGAATTGCCGGCGGCCAAGCGCACGCGTTTCGCGCAGGAACTCAAGCTGACCGAACCGCAGGCGGCCATGCTTGTAGACAATAAGACTCTGGCCGATTTCTTTGAGGCGGCGGTGAGCGAGCTCGCGGCTCGCGACGAGCTAAAAACATCCGCCGTGGAGAAAGAACCGCGCAACCTACTTTTCAATTATTTGACCAGTGATTTGATTGGTCTTGCCGCCGCAAGCGGGGCGGCATTTGAGCATACAAAAGTTAAACCGGAGCGTCTGGCGCATCTGGTGGATTTGATTGCTGACGGCAAGATCGGCAGCCGTCAGGCCAAGGATATTTTAAAGAAGATGTTTGAAACCGGCGAGGACCCCGAAACGATTATGCAGGCCGAAGGACTGGAAACAGTTTCCGATACAGGCGAGATTGAAGAAGCCGTGCGCGAAGTGATTGCCGAAAACCCCAAAGCAGCGGAGGACTATAAAAAAGGCAAAGAGGCCAGTTTGCAGTTTCTGGTCGGCCAGGCGATGCGCAAACTGAAGGGCAGAGGGGACCCGGAGCAACTCCGAGATTTATTTAAGCAGGAACTGAAGGGTTAGACCAATTGCCTCCTGCGGTTTTTGAATCCAGTGGATTTTCTTATCCCGCTTTCCGCCCATGGCGGATCCGCCTCTGGCGGAGAACCAGGTCATCTGCCGCTTAGCGTAGCGTCTTATTTCTTTTCCTAGTTGTCGAACCATTTCTTCTTTGCTGATTTTGCCCTGCAGATAGCGAGCCAGATAGCGGTACTCCAGACCCAGTTCTTCCATTCGCCTCCAACCCAAACCTCCGCGATGGAGCTTCTCGGCTTCGCCTATCATCCCCTGGCGGATGCGTTTTATGAGCCGTGTGTGAATTCGCTGTTTTAATTTCTTATCCGGCAGACGTACGCCGATTTTCAAAATGTCAAAATTACTTATTCTCCTATTTCCGCCGGAGGCGGACAGGCGCGCTTGACCGCCTCTGGCGGTAATTAGAGAAGGGATTGGCTTGCCAGTAGATAGAACTATTTCTAGTGCCCGCACCAAACGGCGTTTGTTGTGCCGGTCAATGTTAGCCGCCCGGCGCGGGTCAAGTTTTTGGAGTCGGGCAAAAAGTTTTTCCGCTGGCTCTTTTTCCAGTTCCCGGCGCAGTTTGGGATTGGGCGGCACGGCCGGGAAAGAAGTGTTATAAAGTAAAGCGTCAATATAGAGTCCGGTGCCGCCGCAGATAATTGGCAATTTGCCGCGACGAAGAATTTGCTGGAGCGCGCGCCCGGCCAGTTTTTGATATTGAGCGACGGTGAAAATTCTTTTGGGCGAAGCGACGTCAAGCAGGTGGTGGCGTATACCACGATGTAAGTATTCGCCCGAATTACTAGCAAATGAGCGCGAATTTTTATCGAACATTCGTTTTCTATTCGATTTCATTCGGATAGCATTCGGGCGATCTCTCGGGATTTTGCCGGTGCCGATATCCAGGCCCCTGTATATCTGCCGGGAATCGGCGGAAATTACCTCGCCGTTGAATTTTTTAGCAAGCCCGACTGCTAGCTCGGACTTGCCGCTGGCGGTTGGACCGAGTATGATCAATATCTTTGCCTTTTGCCGCATTGCGTGCTTGTATAATAACAGTAAACCCGCGGTCCGAAAGAGGTGGTTTATGACACTGGAACAGTGGGTAATGGCGGGCTTCGGTGCCGCCGTGGTAATCGTGGGACTTTTCGTTTGGTGGCGCGTGAAGCGCAACACCAGCGACTCTTCCCGCGGTTTCGGTCTGAACCGTTAGCCGTGAAGGAGCA
>JBBUAX010000039.1:0-1221 GCA_038058515.1 Patescibacteria group bacterium | reverse complement strand
TAAGATGTCTTTTCCCGGTGTGCCGATAGTGGTTGGCGGGGTTCACGCCTCGAACAATACGCGACTGGTTTTGGAAGAAATTCCGAACATTGACGCGGTTATCGCCTACGAAGCCGACGAAGCATTTGTAAACTTCATCGATTTCGCGAACGGTAAAATTACGGAAGACCGCCTGACCCAGACTGGCATTATCGACGGAGGGGAATACCTTTACATTGAGCGTCGGATATTCCCGGACGGAGATAAATTGAATTATTCTCCGGATTACGACGACCTGCCTTTGGGCGAGAACGGCAAGTGGGGCGAAATCGGCGTATACCGCTGGCTAATAGGCAATCCGCCAGTAAGTACCATTTTGGCCAATCGCGGGTGCCGAGCCCAATGCACATTCTGCTCGGTGCATAGTTTCAACGGAAGCGGAGTGCGCGAAAGAAAGTCAGTTGTGGTCGTGGATGAGATGGAACGCCTGGCGAAACATTACGGAATCAAACACTTCATGTGGCTTGATGACGACCTGTTCCGTCCGGATTGCGTGGAAATGTTCAATGAAATCATCCGAAGGAACCTGGGGATTACATGGGACGCCTCAAATGGAGTCATAGCGTCCGTTACCACCAAAGAAGTGATGCGGGCCGCTTATGAGTCCGGCTGTATCGGGCTTAGTTTCGGCATTGAATCAGGTGACCCAGAGATTCTTAAATCGGTTAAGAAGCCTTCCGGAGTGAAACATTTCCGGCGGGTCGGCGAACTGATGAAAGAGTATCCAAGTGTTTTTGCCAAAGGGTTCCTGATGGTCGGGTTCCCGGATGAAACCGTGGGAAAAATCTGGAATACCATTAATTTGGCCAGGGAAATCGAGCTTGACTGGTATCCGATTCAAATCCTGTCTCCCTTTGGCGGCACCGCGATGGCGCAGACGATGGTGGACAGGGGACTTACGGATGAGCACACGGTCCTGTCCTCTAAGATGTTTGTGGGTCCGGCGGGAGGCCAGCGCCTTAAGGAAAGGCGTGAAACAGAACTAAGCGCTTTCAACCCGCATGTTCTTGACCCTTCGTGCTCCGATTGTATTCCCTCGCGGGAAGAAATGCCGGACGTGTGGTTCATGATGGACTATCTTGTCAACTACGAACGCATAGCAAGAATCGAAAATCCGGTGAAGCTTTCGATGCAACGCCTTAACTTGCGCGCCATTATCGACCGCCTGCCGAAGCACATTGC
>JBBUAX010000038.1:0-3841 GCA_038058515.1 Patescibacteria group bacterium | reverse complement strand
ATCTCCAGGAAGATCTGTGCAGGCAACAGTAATGTAATAATTGCGACCTTCTGTATCGCGCCAAGAGTAACCATCGGCCAACGCTTGTTCTTTGGTTAAGGGGAAATATTCTTGGGCCGCCGTTTCGTTATAAGCAACGACTGCCATTTCTATTGGATAGAATTCACCATATTTATAAACCCGCCCATTTTTATCTGTGTAGGGCATGCTATTTATATGCTCAATCACTTTCGGGACCAGCTCATCGTATTCATCTTTAGAGTAATGCTTATTTAAAACACAGTACTGCCTGCTCTTAAGGCCGCTGCAGCCAAATGAATTAGAAGTGGATACACAGTTGTCGCAGTACTGGAGCTCGCTGCAGCCGGTGTGCACTAAATCACTGAAGAAAATCCGCGAAGAGTTATAGCCGCAGTTGCTGGTTTCATGAACGAGCTCACAGCCGCGACCAAAATAGAAATAATCCATACAATCTTTGCTTTCAATTATCGCGAAAAGGCGCTGGCTGTCCTCGACGCTGCGGCAACCGAAAGAATGGTGGGTATTTTTGCATTCATCCAGCCAGTTACCAGAAACATCAACGCTGTTGGTTGCCATTATGTAGGGCTTTATGAACTTCGGGAGAAATTCCTTGAATTGTCTTTTGACTTCTTCTATCGCGCCGAAGCTCGTAACATTTAGTTTCTCGATTTTTTGAAAGTAATCCTCCCGAGAATACGGTTGGTTAAAAATGTGATATTGCTTATTTCGCAGGTTGACACAGCCGAAACAATCCGAACAGTTGCGGCAATCGTAGAGAAACGCAGAATTGTTGCAGTTCTTGGACTCTTGGCAATACTGCACGTTATAGCAATTCACGCAATCAATGCAGTTGTACGCAAGTTCGCATTTTTGAGCGTTCAAGCAGTCCATGCAGTCCTTGGAGTTATTAGCCGGGTGGGAATACAGGCAGCCCTCACTGAAGTTGGTCCTAAATACCAAATAGCAATCCTTGCAATTACTGGAGCGATTTGCATATTCGCTGCCGGCCATATTGCCCTGCTGGAGCAGCGCAATCCGCGGTACAACTTTGCGCAAGCCGGCAAGTTGCTCAAAAAACAGCCTAGAAAAATCGTAATCGCGACCATATTCGGTCGCGTCCCACTTATCACTCCGCCAGCATTCCATACAATAAACCGGAAACGGCACGTCTTTGGGATAAATAGATATTGTATCCTTACCGCACAGCCCGCAGGATATTTTATAGAGAGTTCTCTCGTTGCTTACCGCCATCCGTCTCTGCAGGCGGCACTCCGGACAAAACGTCGGCGGCGGGACTTTAATTTTTTGATAGAAAGCCATGTCGTCGGCTTCTATCACAAAGCTTGCTTTACAGTTTTGACAAGATTTGTTCATTGTTGCGCTCGCTCGCCCTCCCAAGTTTTACCTAGCAAAATTTGGGAGGGTAAATAGAAATTAAAATCCTCCGGCTCGATAGTGAAGCTCTGCTTACAATTTTGACACCCTCTGATTTCGCTAGGCATGGCTTTTATCCCGCCGCTGGCGGGATCCTCGATTTTGTAACCCCTCGATAAACTCAGGGGCAAAATCGGGACAGTTCTGGCAGGTGCGCTGCTCACTAATCATGCTCGAATTCTATCACTAATTATCCCGAATATCTTTTGGTACCCTACTGGCCACATTCGCGATTCGTGACTATTCGGGAACAAAATTCGGGATTGATTGGGGAAGTTTATCCCTCCGGCACAAGGTTCGCCGGCTGGCCGTTTATGAACCCCTTGATGCTGTCCAAGGTGGTGCTTAGAATCCGCGCCAGCGCCTCCTGGGAATTGAAAGCGTTGTGCGGAGTGATTAAAACGTTCGGCATGTTCATCAAAATATGATTCTGAAGCATAGTGCGCAACTCCATGGCGGTCGGCTTGCCCTTGCTCAAAAATTTCATCTCATCTTTGGTTTCGCCCTCTTCTTCCAAAACGTCTATGCCGGCGCCGGCTAAAACCCCGCTTTTCAGGGCTACGACCAAGGCGTCGGTTTCCACAATGCCGCCGCGGGCGGTATTTATAAGATACGCGCCACGCTTGATGATGTTTATGTTCTTGCCGTTTATAAGATGGTGGGTGGCCTTATTATACGGGCAGTGAATGGAGATGAAATCGGAACGCACCAGAACGCCCTCCAGCGGCATATACCTAAAATCCATTTTCATCGCCAAGTCCTGGTCCGGAAACGGGTCGTAAGCCAGAATATTCATGCCGAAACCCTTGGCAATTTTTATCATTTCTTTGCCGATGCGCCCGGTGCCGAGAATGCCGATGGTTTTACCCTTCAAATCCATGCCGCGCAAGCCGCGCAAATCAAAGGAGTCGCTCTCCTTTATCTGGTCAATCGCGTAATAAATCTTGCGGGATAAATTCAGAATCAAACCGAAGGCGAATTCGGCCACGGTGTTATCGCCATAGCCGGGCACGTAAGCCACGGAGACGCCGCGTTTCCTGCAGGCGGCGACATCAATGTGGTCATAACCGGTGGAGCGGGCGGCGATAAGCTTGAGATTCGGGAACTTTTCCAGAACTTTGGGCGTAATCCGCGAGTCCACAAAAACGGAGATGATATCAAAATCGGTCCGCGGCGGCAGGGTTATCTCGTCAATCTTGTCCTGGCTCAAAAGCATCTCCTCGCCGCGCAACCGTTCGCGGATAAGTGATTCTTCCCATCCTTCTAGTTCGAAAAACCCAATCTTCATACTTTCCCATTTTAACACAGACGCAGATTACTCCTCCTCCATCGGCGAAGATTCTGTTTTGCGGGAAGCTATCGGACCCAGCCGTAGCTTGGTGCTCCAATCACATTGGAGCTACGGCTGGGGAGATGCAGGCGCGCTCCGACCGCTGGAGTCGGAGCGACCCCGGTTCCCACAAGACAGAATCAAGCCCCCTCCCATCCACTACCTACCACTTACTACCTACTAATCCTTTCCTCGGCCGCCTTGATCTTGGGTATCATCGGTATCACCGAATCCGGATTCAGGGATATGCTTTCAATGCCCTCTTGAACCAGAAACTCGGCAAAAGCGGGGTAGTCCGACGGCGCCTGGCCGCAGATGCCGATGTATTTACCCTTCTCCAGACATTTCTTAATGACTTCGGCAATCATTTTCTTGACCGAAGGATTGTTTTCGTTGGCAATACCCACGCCCACGCCGGAATCGCGGTCCAGGCCCAAAACCAACTGGGTCAGGTCATTGGAGCCGATGGACATGCCGTCAAAAATCTTCAAGAACTCATCGGCTAAGAGGATGTTGGAGGGAATTTCGCACATCACATATATTTTTAACTCTTTGTCTATGTCCCGGCTCAAACCGTTCTCTTCCATAACTTGCAGGACTTTTTTGCCCTCCTCCGGTGTGCGGCAGAAAGGAATCATCGGCACCACATTCATAAGTCCCATGTCTTTGCGCACCCGCTTTAACGCTTTGCATTCCAGGGCAAAGGCCTTCTTGAAGCGCGGGTCGTAATAGCGGGAAGCGCCGCGGAAGCCGAGCATGGGATTTTCTTCCTGGGGCTCGTAAAGCTCCCCGCCCAAGAGGGTACGGTATTCGTTGGTTTTGAAATCGGAGAAGCGGATGATGACCTCGTGCGGGTGGAAAGCCGCGCCGATCTTGGCAATGCCCTCGGTTAGTTTGTCCACGTAATAATCCTCTTTGCGCTCGTAGCCCAGGGGTAGTTTTTCACTCGCCGCGGCGATTTTCCTCGGATCCGGGCCGAGTGTGAGTTTCTGATAGTTGAGGCGCGCGTTCGGATGGATCTTGATGTGCGAGGCGATGATGAATTCCAACCGGCCC
>JBBUAX010000037.1:0-1331 GCA_038058515.1 Patescibacteria group bacterium | reverse complement strand
CGAACTGCAGATAAAAATTGAAGGCCTGGTATCCGGCGGAACCCGCCTGCCCGGCAAAAGCCACGTTCTTGGATGAAATATTGGTCATCGGCGCGCCGTACTGCATCATAATCAGGGAAACGATATCCGCCGCCCAGGCAACGCTTTTTTCCGAACCGCCGATGGCCGCGCCGGCCCGGGTCAGCTGGCCACTGGTATTCAAGGTCCGGAGATACGGAACTACTTTTTGGAAATCACTCCAGGTCTGCGGCGGACCGATAATTTTGGCCTGGTCAAATAAATTGCGATTATAAAGAAGAGCCAGAGTGTCCAAATAGAGCGGCAGGGCGTAAACCTGGCCGCCGCTTACAAAATCCTGTTCCACCACCGTCGGGAAAAGCTGCCGCAGGCGGCCCACGGAAAACTGCGTCGCGCCCGCCGGGCTAAGACGGCTTTTCACCAGCGGCAAGGCGCGGCTGTGAATCATAAATACATCCGGCCCGAAACCGCCGGCTAAGGCATCCACCACTGCCGCCTCGTAGCTTTCCGCGCCGAATTCCTGGACTTCAATCTGTACGTTCGGCCGGAACTGACCGTAGGCCTTGACCGCCTCATCCCAATACGCCTTATTGCCGAGCGGCACCCACAGCTTGAGCGACGCCTGTTCCGGCTGGTTGGTGCTTTTCATGTTCAGAAAAACCACCACGGCAACGATTATAAATAAGAGCGCCCCCGCACCTATGACAAAGATTTGCTTTTGACTAAGTTGCATGGTGTTTCGTATATTCGTACAAATTCGTATTTCGTAGCTAAATTACATTACCACTACCCCCGCCAACCTGTCGCCGGCGCGCAGGTTCATGATCCGCACGCCCTGGGCGGAACGGCCGGTTATGCGCACGCTTTGGAGCTTGGTCCGAATCACCTGGCCCTTGGCCGAAAGCGCGAGAATCTCCGTCTCCTCGGAAACCACTTTGGCCGAGATAAGACGCCCGGTCTTCGGCGTGATATTGGCGGTGCGAATCCCGGAGCCGCCACGATTCTGAAGCTTGTATTCTTTTAGCTGGGTCTGTTTGGCGAAGCCGTTCATCATCACCACCAGTAGGCGATTGCTCCTCGCCTCTTCCGAATTAATTATATCAAAGCCGGCCACTTCGTCGCCCTTCTTGAGCTTCATGCCACGCACCCCGGCGGCGGTCCGGCCCATCGGCCGCAGCTGGGACTCCTTGAAGCGGATGGACTGCCCTTGGGCGGTGGTCAAAACCACCTGGCCCTTGCCGTCGGACAAACGCACGCCGTTGAGTTCATCTCCATTCTTTCCGCCGGAGGCGGATCCTCCTCTGGAGGACAGC
>JBBUAX010000036.1:0-2808 GCA_038058515.1 Patescibacteria group bacterium | reverse complement strand
AAGTCGTAACAAGGCATCGGTAGCGGAAGCTGTCGATGGATCACCTCCTTTCTAAGGAGATTTCCTTAGCTGATTAGTCTGATGCTATAAGCGCCAACTCCGACGCCTTCGGGTGAACGGAGATTAGCCAACCGGTAATCGGATTAGTCAGATAGGGTCGATGTGCGTGCGTCCGCCTAGGGCGGATCATGCACTTTATCGGGATCAACACTGTGCCCTTCAAAGCTCGGTAACGAGCGAAGTAGGGCCTTTCCTGCCTGCCCCGTAGCCGTCCTGCGAAAGCGGGATGAGCCTACGAGACAGGTCTCAGTATCGCTTTAAGAGTATCGCTCGATATTCCGAAAGTGCTACTGGGGTCACTATTTGATGGTCAAACTTTTGAATAGTCCTGCTTGCCCTTCCGAAGCTCGGAGAGCGAAGGAGGGTCACTATTCATAGGTCTAAGAAAAACACCTCTAAGGTGTTTTTTGTTACATACTCAAGTATATACTTGAGTATGTAACAAAATGTCGGAGGGTCATCCTCTGTAGCGTTCATTGGTCGTCAATCGAAGCTGTGCAAAAAATATCACTTCTCGTTCAATAAAAAAATCCCGACTGGATACTTCCGGACGGGAACAATTGTATCAGCGCAGGCTACAGCTTTCGTTAGAAAAGTCTAAGATGTCCGCTCAGGGAGATGTGAAAGGCAATACCGTTTTTCGTGCGCAAAAAGGAGCTTTCAGCTACCTGGTTTAGCCTCCCCGAAAACAATGCCGGACCGACAGTCACAGTCAGGGCGCCGCGGCCCTGCTTGAAAGGAAAGGCTAATCCGGCATACGGATATTGGGAAGCGATGTCGCCAAGCCGTTCAAGCTTCCAGGATTCAAAACTGTTATAGCGGTCCCAGCCAAGATTAATCATTAGCTTGTGCTGGTACTGCTTAAAGCCCAGAACCAAGGCGAGAGACCGCGTTAACTTAAGTTCGGTTTCAGTAAAGAATCCGGGCTTCCACTGCGGCCGCACTTTCGTGCCCATATATACGAGCGACCTTCCAACCCCTCTTTCCCTGGTTCCCTGGAGGTTGATTTCAACGAAATTCGATCTGGTGTAATCGTATCCGTGATAGTCGAATTCTTCCCTTACGAAGTAGTCTTTTCGGAACAGCTCCCGATTGAAGAACGGATAGTACATGCCGCCCCGCAAAGTCAGGCGATTGCCGAATGACACTTGCGGGCCAAAGCGGAAAGCGGTGGCGTATAGAGTATGTGGGGCGCTCCACATACTATTACTTGGGTCTTTCCGAATGTCTATCATCCCACTTTTCACACAGCAGTCGCCTGTGTGGAGAGGGACGCTGGTAAGGGGCGGCGGAATGTTGCCGATGTAAATGCTCTGCTTCGGACTGGAAGTTGTAGCCGCATCCCAAGCAAATACCAGTCCGAGTTCTGCAGCCAAAGCTGGATGCAGGGCAATCAGACAGAAGAGCATTCCTAACGCTGTTTTTTTCATTGTAATCCTCCTGCGATACGAACAGCTAATTGTAGCGCTTTAGCGACCAATAGTAAAGAATAGTAAAGAATTCTTGATTTTATGAGATTGTCAGAGGGTCATCTTCTTCAGCATTTATAAAAACACCTCAAGGGGTGTTTTGTTATTCAGCTAAACGGCTCAAATGGCCAAATGAGCCGTTAATTATTCCTTTTTTTGTGTGATAAACTGATTGCGTGATTTTCTGCGCGATTCTTGCGCGATTAGTTAAGATAGTGTATAATATAAGTATGTTCAACCCCTCGTACAAAATCAGCAATAAAATCGTAAATTGGCTGACTTCCATAGCCGAAGATAAGGCTGTTATTGATCGCGCCAGGCTACTGCCAAAGCACGAGTTGAAGCTGCGCCGGCAAGCTTTGATTCGTATGACCCACAGTTCCACCGCCATTGAAGGTAACCAGCTTAATACACGGCAGGTAGAAGATTTATTGGCCCATAAGAAAATCGACGCGCCTTCACGGGATATATTTGAGGTGCAAAATTACCTAAAAGCCTTAAAGTACATCCAACAGGTGGTTGAAAAGAAACAACCAGTTACGGAAAAGGTCATTTTGAAGATTCACAAGCTCGTTACCGCGGACACTTTGCCCGGAGAGCAATCCGGACACTATCGGCGCGGCCCGGTTTACGTCGTCCGGCGCCGCTACGCCCAGCCGCAGGAAATCGTCTACACCGGACCGGACGCCGCGAAAGTCCCGGCTTTAATGAAAGATTTGGCGGAGTGGATAAAGCAGAGTATGGGCAAGGAGATTCATCCGATTATCGCGGTGGGCATTGTCCACCAAGAGATCGCCGCCATTCACCCTTTCAATGACGGCAACGGCAGGACGGCGCGCGCCTTGGCGACTTTAATTTTGTATGAAAGGGGTTATGATTTCCGTCGGCTCTTCGCTTTGGAAGACTACTATAACCAGGATCGGCCGGCGTATTACGCGGCCATCAATATCGGCAAGAATTATGGAGAGCGGAGGACGGATTTTACCCCATGGCTGGAATACTTCGTCAAAGGCTTTAAACAGGAGATTGGCGATATAAAGAAAAAAATCGCTTCGCTGTCTTTGAGAAAAGTCGACGAGAAGATGCAATCCAAAGTATATCTGGACAAAGACCAGATGCAGATTTTGGATTTTCTCGACCAAGTTGGCAAGATTACGGTCAAGGACGCGGTAGATATTTTGCGTTGCCCAAAAAGAACCGCGCAGTCTTATCTGCAAAAATTGAAAAAATTAGGAATGATCAAACAGGTCGGCAAAGGCCCGGCCTCGGGTTATCTTTT
>JBBUAX010000035.1:0-2209 GCA_038058515.1 Patescibacteria group bacterium | reverse complement strand
TATATATGCCGGGGAGATAAAGTATCTTACGGCTTTTATAAATGCCTTCGGTGTGGAAGTGGCCAGAGCCGAGCTGACCTTGAGCTCGCCGGACTGGATTCCGGCGGCGCGACTTCCCGCCCCCAAGCTTTCCCTGGTGGATGAACTAACCCAGGCCACCGTAAGCGGAGTGGAGGTGAGTGGGCGTCTGGTGAACAATGATACTTCCGACTTCGGCCAGGTGACGGTAGTCGCGGTTTTTTACGGCTCTTCCGGCTTACAGGCCGGTACGTCCAAGACCGAGTTGTTCAATTTGCGCCCCGGCGAGAACAGGGCTTTTAGCATCCTGCATCCCGCCCTGCCGTCGCTTAATGCGCGCCGCACGGAGATACTGCTCTACGCTCTGCGGCCGCAGCTCAACTAATTCACCACATATGATTTCATTGCTTCTGCCAGCTGCTTTTATTCTAGCTGCCGGACTTACCGCTATTTCCAGCATTGACCACAATCTTTTTTTGCAACAGCTGCTTTGGGCAGGATTGGGAGCTGGGGTGGTTATTGTTTTCTATCGTTTGGACTGGCGTTCTATTTTCAATTACCGGTGGGTGATATGGGGATTATATGGCCTGGCGGTGGTTATGCTCATAGCCGCATATTTATCGCCGGCGGCGCGGGGAATTCACGGCTGGATATCGTTCGGTTCCTTCCGCTTCCAGCCGGTGGAGCTGGCTAAGATCGCGCTGATTTTGGTGTACGCTGATTTTTTCAGTCGGCGGCACTTATCCGTGGCTCGCTGGAGCACCATCCTGACCTCTTTTTGGATTTTTGCCGTGCCGGCGGTTTTAACCTTGCTGCAGCCGGACCTGGGCTCGGCTTCTATTTTGTTCGGGGCGTGGTTCGGCTTTCTTTTGGTTGCCGGATTGCCCGGGCGGCGGGTAGTGGCGGCGATATTGCTCTTCCTGGTTCTGGGTGCGCTGGGCTGGAGCACGGCGCTCAAAGATTACCAGCGCGAGCGCATCCTGGGAGTGTTCTACCCGGAAAGCAACGCCCTCACTGTTAACTACAGCGTGATTCAATCCAAAATTGCGATTGGCTCCGCCGGATTGTGGGGCAAGGGTTACGGCCAGGGCACCCAAACGCAACTGGGCTTTTTGACCGAATCCGCCACCGATTTCATTCTGGCGGCGCTTATAGAAGAATGGGGGTTGATCATCGGCGCCGCGGTTATTCTGGTGTTTTTATTCTTGATCTTTCGCATCTTGCGGGTTGGGCTTATGGCCAATCATAATTTTGAGAAATTTATTTGTCTGGGAACGGCCCTGGTATTTACTCTCCATTTTTTCATCAATGCCGGTTCGGCCACGGGCATCTTCCCGGTGGTTGGCGTTACTTTCCCGTTTCTTTCCTATGGCGGCTCGTCTCTTTTGACCAACTCTCTGCTCTTGGCTATCATTAACGCGATTGCTCGCCGCAGCTGATTAACACCCGGATAAGATTCGACTCCATGACCATTAGAAGCGTCTCTTTTTTTATTTTCTTGATACTCACCGTCGGCGGGGTTATTTTTTTGTCGGCTCTGCGGCCGGTAGCTTGGCCGTACCTGGCCGAAGCCAAAAAAATCGACATTCAAAGCGGCATGGGCTTGCGGGAAATATCCGCCGGCCTCAAGGCCAGCGGCCTGATTCACTCGCGTTTGGCGTTTAATATGATTGCCGTTGCAACCGGCAATGCGTCCAAGCTTAAACCCGGTAAATACACGCTAAGCAGCGGCAATAGTTCCTGGACGATTCTTAACTATCTTGTCCTGGGCGCGGACCCGGAAGTGGAGATAAAAATTCCGGACGGCGCCTCGGTCTACCAGATCGACGGTATTTTAAGCGAGGCCGACGTGCTTTCGCCCGGACAGCTTATTGCCTACACCAAGAGTTCTAAGAGCAAACTGGAAGGGCATCTTTTCCCGGACACCTACCGATTTTTTACGAGTTCCACCGCGGAGGAAGTGATCGCCAAATTTTTGGAGAACTTTGACCAAAAAGCCAAACCGCTTTTTGGAAACACAACCGGCGTTCTGGAAAAAGAGCTGACCCTCGCGTCCTTAGTGGAAAAAGAAGTGCCTGTTTTTAGCGACCGGCAAATTGTTGCTGGCGTGTTTGAAAAGCGCCTGCGCGAAAACATGCCGCTTCAGGTGGACGCGTCGGTCTGTTATGTGAAACAGGTGCGCGCCGGCAAG
>JBBUAX010000034.1:0-4077 GCA_038058515.1 Patescibacteria group bacterium | reverse complement strand
CCAAGGTTCGCGGCCTGCAGCACGATATGGTCTTGAACGGCTTTGAGGTCGGCGGCGGCAGCGTCCGGATCCACCAGTCGGAAGTTCAGGAAAAGATATTTGACCTCATCGGCTTCAGCCCGGAGCAGAAAAAGCAATTTGAGCACATGCTCAAGGCCTTTACTTACGGGGTACCGCCGCACGGCGGCATTGCTCCCGGCCTGGACCGCTTTCTCTACGCCGCCCTGGGCGAGAAAAGCATCCGTGAGGTCATGGCTTTTCCGGCCAGCTCCGGTGGGCAGATAAGCGTGATGGATGCGCCGTCCGCGGCGGATAAGAAACAGCTGGATGAGTTAGGATTGGAAATTAAAAAAACGCGATCCTAATCTACGAATACATCCGAATGTCCCGAATTAAACTTGAGAATGCGTTCGTAGATTTGGATGAAATTCGGATTTTTCGGATCGCATTAATTTACCATGCAAGGCGTTGATTTCCCGTTATTTAAAACCAAGGTAGACGGAGCCGGTCAGAGATTCAATTTGAACGACCCGGCCGAACGGCGGCGATATTTTGACCTAAAAGCCGGTGCGGAAATCCAAAAAATCCGGGATTACCTCAATTCCGGCAAAACTTTCGTCGGCTATCTTCTGGGCAAGAAAAATTCCGGCAAGGGGACTCATTCCAAGCTTTTTATGGAAGCCATCGGCGGGGACCCTTCGACAAGCTCAGGGCAAGCAAAGCTCGGCCATGTGGCGGTGGGGGATATTGTCCGGGATGTGCACGCGGGGCTCGCGGATGGGGCCAAGAAGAAGGAGCTCACCGAATTTATGCGGAAAAATTATCGCGGTTTTCACAGCGTGGAAGAAATTAACGGCTTAATTGAGGGCCGTAGCCAGTCCACGCTAGTGTCTACCGAGCTAATAATTGCCCTTTTAAAATATGAAATAAGCAAACGCCCACGCCAGGCGATTTTTATTGACGGCTTCCCGCGCGGTTTGGACCAGGTCAATTATTCCATTTTTCTCAAAGAGCTTCTGGGCTATCGCGATGACCCGGATTTTCTGACCTTTATTGATGTGCCCAGCACCGTAATTGAAGAGCGGATTAAGGCCAGAGTCATTTGCCCGATTTGCAAAACGCCGCGCAGTTTGAAGCTCTTAGCCACCAAAGAAGTCGGCTATGACGCGGACAAGAAGGAATTTTATCTGATTTGCGATAACCCGACTTGCCACGGTAGGCGCATGGTGCCCAAAGAAGGCGACTCTCTGGGCATTGAGCCCATCCGCGAGCGCTTGGAAACCGACGAAAAAGTATTCGCCCAGCTCCTCGGCGTCCAGGGCGTACCCAAAGTTTATCTGCGTAATTCCTTGCCCCAAGATAAGGCGCTTCAATATGTAGACGATTATGAAATCACGCCGGCGTACAGCTATGAATTGGATGCGTCCGGCAAGGTTATTACCAAAGAGAGCCCCTGGACCGTTCCGAACGACGAAGGTGTTTTGTCCTACAGCTTGTTGCCGGCGGCAGTAGTAGTATCAATGCTTAAGCAGGTTGCCCAAGTTCTCGGCTTATGAGCGATTTAGATCCGCGCCTGCATTTTGTGGTGGCCACGGCGATAATCGTTAAGGACGGCCCTTCGGCTGACGCTCAGGGTGAACCAAAATTTCTTATAGTCAAACGCGCTCCGCACGAGAAGGCCTTTCCTAACCGCTGGACCGTACCTGGCGGTAAACTTGTACTTCATGAATATGAGCATTTGCCCAAAACCGCCGGTTACCCGCAGTGGTACAACGTGGTGGACTGGGTTTTGCGCAAAGAGGTTAAAGAAGAAGTGGGTCTAGATATCCACAAGCCCCAGTATCTTTGCGATTTGGTTTTCGTCCGGCCGGACGGCTATCCGGTGGTTACTCTTTCTTACTGGGCGCACCACAAAGACGGCGACGTTTTAATTTCCAAGGACTTTACCGACCACGCCTGGGTCACCGCGGAGGAGGCCAAAAACTACGACTTAATTGAAGGCATTGCCGAGGAAATCGCCGAAGTGGCGAAAATTTTACATGGCCAACAAAACAATTGAGGTAGAGTTTCGTTCCAGGTTTGATATCGGCAAGTATGAGGCACTGCGGTCGTTTTTAGATAAAAACGCCAAAGATCTGGGCAGCGACGATAAAAACGTCCACTTTTTTATTCTTCCGGACGAGCTTTTGAAAGTTGTAGACAACGTTTCGCACGGCACCGCCAAGATCGTTATGAAGCTGAACAAAATCGGCAGGGGCAGCGATTTTGAAGAAATCGAAGTGGTTATAGCCCGCGAGGATGTGGATGAGACGGTACAGTTGTTTAAATCCCTGAATATAACCGATAAGGTTATGCACTCGTTCCAAAAGAGGCGCAATTATTTGTATAAGGGCGTGGAGTTGGCGTTGAAATGGAGCGAAATTTGGGGGCACCATCTGGAATTGGAGATGGTGGTGGACGATAAGTCCAAACAAAAAGAGGTCGAAAGCAAGCTGCGAGCCATCGCCGATGAGCTGGGGGTGGAAATAATGACCGATGACGAACTAGCCGAATTTACCCGAAGAGTAGAAGAAAATTACCAGGGATAATTGGATGGGTTCAGTACTTCTCCACCGTAAACTTTTGTTCCCAAAAACGGAAGGTTTTGGATTCACACGCATCTAAAACTGCCGGCACATCGCCGAAAAGGTCGGGCAATTTAAGCGCCTTGTCTTTGTCTAGCCACAGATTGCGGCCGCCTTCAAAGTTTTCTATGAGTTTCCCTTGCGGGTCGTCACCGCGGAATACAAAGAAATACTTGTCTTCTAACAGCTCCCCGGTTTCGGAGTAGTCAATTTTATGTTCTATGCCAGCTAAGGATAGTTTTGCCTCCAGGCCGGTTTCTTCGCTAAGTTCGCGCGACGCAGTTTCAAACACCGATTCGCCCCATTTAACTTTTCCGGTTATAAAACCGTAATGCCCGTAAGAGGGCTGTTTCAATCTTTGTTGAAATAGGTAAAGATTTTTGCCGTTTTCCTGCTTTGTGCAGCTCACCAGCACGCCGATTTTGGCCTGCCGTTCCAAAATCATCTTTTTGTCTTCGGTATCGAATCTATTAGCGAATTCCTTGCCGCTCGCGGTTAGTTCATAGCCGCCCTCCGTCTTGCGGATGAGATTAAGTTCGCCGAGTCGCCGCAAATGAAAGCTCAACTGGTCACTGGGGATGTTCTTGTGGTTAAGTTCCGAGAATTTGCGTTCCGGATGGTAAAGCAGATCCCGCAAAATATGGCCCTGAATTGGATGTATTTCCGACGGATTTATGTTCATGCCCCTATTTTATGGGTCTGGCGCGGCTTGTCCAGTGAAGCTGACTTCACCGAATTGGGGATTGCTTGACGCCCTCCTTGCCCGGCGCTTTACTTAAGTAAAGCGATTAGAGTTAGAGGGGGGTAAACCAAACAACATGGTGGACAAAAAGGAAAAATGGATAAACGAGGATTCGGATAATTTATTCCGGGCGGTTTTGGCTTTGCGCAACACGGAGGAGGCCCGCCGGTTTTTCCGGGACCTTTTAACCGAGAATGAAATTCTGGAATTTGCCCGGCGCTGGAAGGCCGCGCGGCTTCTGGCCAGCGGAGTGCCCTATCGGGAGATCGGCCGGCAGACCTGGCTTAGTCCGCGGACCATCGCCCGGGTGCATAAATGGCTGGAGCATGGCAAAGGGGGATACCGCTTGATATTGGAACGGACCGGAAAGGGGAGATAATCACTTAAACCCGTAGTTGGATCGCGCCTTCCGGGCCATGCGGCCATGCACTGGGTTATACACACCCCGCCTTGACACCTCCCCACCCCGCGCTATACTAAGATAAAGCGCTATATCTTAGTATAGCGCGGGTATAGAGTATAGATGTTATGGGTGGTGATGTAGTAATGTGGTAATGTAGGAAAACATATAGCTATGACCACACGAACGAAAAATATAATTCTTGGCGCTGCGCATCATAACAATCTCTTCTGGGAAGAGATTGGTTGTGGTTAGTTTTCGTTTTGCGTTTTGATACGACACCCAATCCCTTCCCAGAAGGGATTTTCTTT
>JBBUAX010000033.1:0-6132 GCA_038058515.1 Patescibacteria group bacterium | reverse complement strand
GAAAAACTTGAAATTGTTAATGTTCGCGACGGAGTTGCTCTGAATTTTGCCCACCCCCACCCGAGCCGCGCAAAGCGCGGCGAGGACAAAATTCCGTTCGAGCTATTTCAAGAATACACCGCAATAGATTTTCTTGCTCTCATCCTCGATTTCGGTTAAAACTATTGGGCTATGTTTCAGTCCTTCTTTCTGGCTTTCGGCGTTTTGGCGACAGCGCTTGTGGGAATTTGGGGAGTAAGCAGCTTCGCGCCCACGGCGCCGGACTTTAATCTACAGGCAAGCGTATCCTCGCCGGCAGTAGAGCAACCCCTGCCGGTTTGGAATCCAACAAAACTTGCTTGGCGGCAGGCAACCTCCTCGGTTCCCGGTTCGCCGCGGGACGCGCATACCACCGCGGTTTTTAACGGCAAGCTTTATCTAATGGGCGGCTTGGACGGCGACCGCGCGGTAAACGGCTATGGGGTGGAGTACTGGAACGCCCCGCACTTCAGCGATATATGGGCTACGGCCGATGGTGAGAATTGGGAGCTCGTCACCCAGGACGCTCCGTGGGGCAAGCGCCGCTCCAGCTCGGTGGAAATTTTTCAAAACGAAATGTGGCTCTTTGCCGGTCTACGCGGGGATAATTTCAATTATGACCGCACTATATGGCATACCGCGGACGGCGCAAATTGGGCAACTTCTACGCTTACAACTTGGTATGGACGAGAGGGTCAGGCCAGTGCGGTGTTTAACGGCAAGCTGTGGTTTGCGGGCGGAGTTAATTTCACTGACCGCAAGACCCTGAACGATGTCTGGTTTTCGGAAGATGGCATAAATTGGCAGGAGGCGACCGCGCAAGCTCCGTGGGCCAAGCGTTATGACCACACCCTGACAGTTTTCAAAGACAAGCTGTGGCTCATCGGCGGTCTGGATTTTGGCGAAAAGTATATGAACGATGTTTGGGTTTCCACTGACGGCGTAAATTGGGAACTGGCCGTGGCAAAAGCCCCGTGGCCGGCGCGGCATGGACACGGCGCGGTAGTATATGAAGACAAACTATGGATCGTCGGCGGCTGGGGAGAGAACGGCGGATTGAACGATGTCTGGTTTTCGGAGGATGGCATAAATTGGCAAAAAACGGAAAACGACGGCCCGTGGGTCGGCCGCGAAGACCACTCGGTTACAGTGTTCAATAACAAGATTTGGCTAATGGGCGGAATGGGCAGCGGTTTCCGCTGGCAGGGCGACGTTTGGTTTTCGGAAAATTAATTTTTAGGAAATGCCGGAATTGCCAGAAGTAGAAACTCTGCGCCGCAGTTTGTTGGACAAAGTTAAAGGCCAGACAGTGAAGAAAATTATTTTGCGCTGGCCGAAGCTTGTCTCCGGCCGCGGCAACCTGCGCCGCGTCTCTCTAAAAAAGAGCGCGGAATTCGTGCGTGGCATATCCGGCTGCAAGATATTAAACATTGAGCGCCGCGGCAAGAACTTGATTTTCGTTCTCTCCGGTGGGCGGCCAGGCAGTGAAACTTCGAGCGGTGCTTCACGCACAAACACAACCAAACCCGAAGCTCTACTGCCTGGCGGGCGCATGATTGTGCATCTTAAAATGTCCGGCCGGTTTACATATAAAAAAGCTAACGCAGCTAATGAAGCTAACGAAGCTAGTGAAGCTAACGCAGCTAAAAGCTATGGTCCGCACGACCATATCATTTTCCAATTAAGCAGGGGGGTTTTGATCTACAACGACGTGCGTAAGTTTGGCTACCTTATTTATTATCCCAGCCAAGCCGCCGCGGAAAAACATTTTGAGAGCATCGGGGTTGAGCCGTTGTCTGCAGAATTCACGCCGGAGTATTTGGAGTCGGCGCTTAAGAAGCGAGGCGGCAGTATAAAATCCGTGCTTATGGACCAGTCGGTCGTCGCCGGATTAGGCAACATCTACTGCGATGAAGCGCTTTTTGCGTCCGGCATCCGGCCGACCCACCGGGCATCATCCTTAAGGCCGGGGGATATAGCCGGACTTTATCGCGCCGTTCGCGTGATTCTCTCCCGGGCGGTAAAGCTCGGTGGCTCCAGTGTCCGCAGCTATCGCCTTATGAGCGGCCAACGCGGCCGCTACGCGGAAAAGCACAAGGTTTACGGCCGGGCCGGGGAGAAGTGTTTACGCTGCGGCCGGAAACTTAAAAGCGCCAAGATCGCCGGTCGGACGACGGTTTTCTGCAAAAATTGCCAAAGGTAGTAGAAATGACTGCAAAACAGCGGGCGACCCAAGTCCCGGTTGTTGGCTGACTGTTTACTATTCGCTTTGTCTGGTGTCTGTCCCCTTACTGTCCAGTCGCGCGATCGCGCGACTGGACAGTAAAAGAGCTGCTTGATATACTCAGCAGCGATGTCAGTAGCGATGAAAGGAGATATCACCCTGAAGATACTCCAAGCCGTTATGGAATCGGCTGGAACCGTATCGGATATATTTGAAGCGATCTTGCAAGCTGGCTACGGAGCCAGCTACTCCAAATTGAATTATGAGTTGTCTAAATTGGAGCGAAGGAGGGCATCGACGGAATTACAGCAGGAGGAGAGGAAACGGCTTCGCGATAGATATTATAGTTTGCTTTATAAGTTAAGGAGAGATAATTTAATTCAAGAGTCCGGCGCTGGCAACAATCGTTTGTCACTGACGGCCAAAGGGAAGAGAATACTTCAACGTCTACTAAAACGAAATTCCGATAAGTTGCCGCCGAATACTTATTCCAAAGAATCGGGGGATAGATGGGTTGTGGTGAGTTTCGATATTCCGGAATCGCAGAAGCGGAAGCGCGACTGGCTAAGACATGCACTAAGAAACATTGGTTTATCCATGATTCATAAAAGTGTTTGGATGGGCAAAGCCAAGATTCCAAAATCCCTTTTAAATGACCTGGCGCGGCTTAGAATTCTGGATTTCGTGGAGATATTTGAGGTGAGCAGGGGCGGTAGCTTGAAGCATATAACCTGAACCGCCGTTTTTTCGAATGTTTGAACGACTGATTTTGAAGGTCGATTTTTGAGGTCTAAACACGCGGGAGTTCCCCGCCTGGAAGGGCGAGGTTCTTCATATTAGCCATATATTGGTTTTACTGTCCGGTTGCGCGATCGCGCAATAGGACAGTAAACCATAAGTGATCTATAGCGGTTTTTTGCAGGAATTACCGGCGTTAATTTGCCATATATTTTCCCCGGTCTGTGATATAATTTTCAAATGGCGGAGATGAAGGACGAGCGTAGTGGCCAGCTGCTTTTGGAGTTGCTCCTGGTTATCGGTGCGGCGGCGATAATCGTGGCGGTCGGTTCCCAGCTTATATTCGTGAGTTTGCGGAGCACCGATACCGCCGGAGACAAGGAAACGGCTTTGGGTATTCTGCAAGAAACGGCGGAGGCGGTGCGCAGCGTGGCCTCGGAGAAATGGCAGACCGTTTATTCTCTGCAGAAATACAGCACCAACTATTATCCCCTAGAACAGAGCGGCAAGTGGGCGTTTGCAACCGGCACCCAAACTTCCACCATAAGCGATGTGCAGTACACCCGCTACTTCAACGTGCAGAATATTTGCCGCGACATCAATCCGAGCGATCGCTACATCCGGGGTATTACCGATACCAACGGTACTTCGGCGACCGGCTGCAGCGGAAGCGGCGGCGCGGCAGACCCGTCCACTCAAAAATTGAATGCCACGGTAAGTTGGGTCAACGCCGATCCAATTATTGCGTCCGAATATATCACCCGCTGGCAAAACAAGGCCTGCGCCCAGGATAGTTGGACGTCCACCAGCACCGAGTCGGCAATCTGCCCGACGACAACCTACGCTTCTTCCAGCAATGTCCAGGCATCCAGCAGTATAATTCTCTGTAGTGGATGCTAGTAGGTGTATGACCCCGTAAGAAATCATTATGTTTTATGTGTATGTCTTAAAGAGCGTCAAAGATGGTAAACTGTACACTGGTTTTGCTCCCAATCTCAGGAAGCGTCTCACAAAACATAATGATGGGAAAGTATTTTCCACTAAGAATCGTCGCCCGCTGAAATGTATCTATGTGGAAATATGTCTAAACAAAGAAGATGCTAGGTCACGTGAAAAATATCTCAAGGCTGGCGCGGGGAAGCGATTTCTAAAACAGCGCCTATACTATTATTTTTAGGATTACAAAAGGTCAACGGAAAACATTTAATTTCTTATAGTGCGACCCCGTAAGAAATCAGAGAGAAAATGTTTTCTCTCTGAAACCAAGACAAACCAAGTGTCCAGTTGTCATCTAAACAAAACGTCGTAGCCGAAACAAACGGAAAACATCTAATTTCTTACGGGGTGACCCCGTAAGAAACCGCCGAGAAAATGTTTTCGAGGCGAAACTACTGCAACTAGAACGTTACTATACTGCCAAAATAATATGTCTCAACCAAGGTCAACAGAAAACATTTAATTTCTTACGGGGTGATTACTTCCAAATCCATAGACCATTCCAATATCGTTTTCGTTTTCCGGGAAAAGGGATTCGCTGTGCCGGAGAGCCACGAGATGCTCGCGGTCTATACCGGGGAGGCGGCCAAGGGCGCGCGCTTCGTGGAGGACCCGGTTATGCGCTCCAAGGCCCTAACCTTGCCCCAGCTTCAGCTGCAGATAACCTTTGAAGGCCGACGCTTGCGCCTAGACGATATTTCCAAAGAAGAACCGGACAAATCGCAGCTGATTAAAAATGCCGGCGTAATCTATAACGCCCTGTGTTCCAATTATCAACTGGAAGGTTTCGGTTTCAATTTTGACACCTATTTCCGGTTCAACCAGTTCATTCCCATCAAAGACCTTTTTGAGCGCAACTTCGGCCCGGGGACCCTTCAGACCGCCGACCTCCGGGATTTCGGCTTCCAGTTCACCCTGGACAAAAGCAAGGACGATATAATGGAGATATGGTTTATGAAGATAACCTCACCCCTGGAGCTCGCCGCTCATATAAACCGGCACTTTAAGCGCGAAAAACTGCCCGGTCCCGGGGATTTGCACGAACTTTTCCTTAATTGCTATAATGAAATGGACAAAGTCGTCGGGGACTTCAAATTTTAGTTGGAACTGTGTCACTCTCACCTAATCGCGTCACCTTTGAAAAAAGACCCAAGCGCAGCAAAGCCGCTTTGGCGGTGGTGCTTCTATTGGAGCATATCTTAAGCGTATTTTTTGTAATCACCCTGGCCAGCCAGATTATCTTTCCGGAACAGGCCCGGGCGGTAGTCGGCGTTTCCAAAATACTTTCTTACCAGGGGCGGCTCACGGATACGAGCGGCAATCCCCTGGGCGGCGCGGGGACGAATTACTGTTTCCGTTTTTCCATTTATGACGCCGAATCCGTCGGGACCAAGCTCTGGCCGGCGGGTACGCCGGTCAGCCAAACTATCAACGTGGCCAACGGCATCTTTAGCGCCGGCATCGGTGCCGGCGGCGATGACCTGGCTACGCTGAATTTTTACGACAACGACACTGTCTATCTGAACATTGAAGTTAATGCCACGCCGACCACCTGCAGCGGCTCGTGGGAGGGCATGACTCCGCGCCAGCGCATGGACGCAACTGCCTACGCGCGCGTATCACGGGACGTTTATGGCGACCTGCTCAAAACCGATAATTCCCTGGGCAAGGTTCAGGTTGGCACCGGCTCCGGCGCGGCCACTCCCATCTATTTGAATCTGGACTGGAAAAACACCGCGGACACGATCGGCAACTCCTGCACCTCCAATGGGACAATTTGGTACAACTCGGCTATCAGCCGGGCGCTGGTGTGCGAGGAGGGCAGCATCCGAATCCTCACCTCCACCTCTACGATTACCGGCATCAAAGAACAATCCACTTCCACCCCTATCTCTTCCGGCACGGTCAATTTTTCCGGTTCCAATAACATCACCGTAAGCCAGACCGGCCAGACCCTGCAGTTCTCGGTGCCGACTCCGGTCGCGGCGTTCGGCGTATCCAATCTTGGCAACACCCAGGGCAACACCGGCACGCGTACCGGAGTCATTGTGCTCTCCGGAGGCAACAGCATCACTCTGTCCCAAGCAACCGGAGTGGCGACGAATACTATTGGCATCATTGGCCCGACACTCTCCAATTCCAATAACGTTAGTTTC